>JBGPKH010000025.1:0-29769 GCA_041485845.1 Bryobacteraceae bacterium | reverse complement strand
CCGTATCATCCGGGTATCGTGGATCTTGGTGCCGGCGATTTTGGTTTTGCCGGCCATGACGGGAAGAGCCATCCGCTGAAACAGGGGGGAAGTCGACGTGGACGTTCAGGGATTGCGCTTCGAAGCCGGCGAAGCGGTCCGTAATGGCGACGAGTTTCTGGCGCGGAAGAAATGGACGATGTGCTCGGGGCGAGTCAACAGGGGTAGGTATCCCTGGATGACGATTCGGTCGAAACAGTGATATACAAAAACCAGGAAGCGTTCAAAAGAGCTTCGCGAAGGTTTCCATCGGTCGCCTCCTCGGGTGTTTGGCCGGATACCAAAATCATCTGTCCAGGCGACCGGTGGAATCAACCCAGGCCTGAGGTCGTCGTTGCGCCAAAGGGCAAACGCGATTCACGGGCTTCGACGACAAGATCGTCTCGCTGTACGCGCGGGGGATGCGCACGCGCGAAATCCAAGACCATTTGCTGGTCCAGGAATCATGACCGGGCGGCTGGCGATTCCGATCCATGACGAGCATGGCCGGCTGGTGGCCTATTGTGGTCGCTCGGTCGCCGCCGAGCCGCCGCGATACCGATTTCCCGCCGGATTTCGGAAATCGGCGGTGTTGTTCAACTACCATCGCGCCGCGGCCGGAAGCGACCGCAGGGTGGTAGTGGTCGAAGGTTTCTTCGATTGTATGCGGATGCACCAAGCCGGCTTCTGTGCGGTCGTGGCGCTGATGGGGGCCGCGTTATCCCAACAGCAGGCAGACCTGCTGGCCGGCCGGTTTGGTGAAATCGTCCTGATGTTGGATGGCGATCCGGCTGGCCAAGCAGGCGCGCGCGATGCAGCCGCGAGGCTCATGCGGCGCTGCTCTGTTCACCGGGTCATCCTGGCGCCGGGAAGGCAACCCGATGAGATGTCCAACGAGGAAATTCGCCAGGCCTTGAGACAAATGTGAAATAGGAACGAAAAGCCGTTTACACAAAACGCTTGACAAAACCCGTGCTTTGTTTTTCTGAGGATCCGTTCATATGCCCTGCCTACTTCTTCAGCCCCAGCACCTCATTCAGCGATCCCTGCCGATACCCCTCCAGATCCAGCGTTACATACTGGAATCCCAGGCCCTTGAAGATCGCCGTGAAGCGTTGCGCCATCTCCACCGTCAACGCGCGCTCCATTTCCTCGCGCGCGATCTCGATCCGCACCACCTCGCCGTGAAAGCGCACGCGGAATTGGCGGAAGCCCAGCGCCTTGATCTCTTCCTCGCCCACTTCCACGGTCTTCACGTTTTCGATGGTCACCGCCGTTCCGTAGGGAATCCGCGAGCTCAAACAGGCCGACGCCGGACGGTCCCAGGTCGGCAGACCCGCCAGCCGCGAGAGCTCGCGAATCTCCGCCTTCGACAGGCCCGCATCCGCGAGCGGTGCTTCCACTTCGTGCTTCTTCGCCGCGTTCTGGCCCGGCCGGTAATCGCCCAGGTCATCCTGGTTCACACCGTAGACGATGTGCTGGTATCCGCGCTCGCGGCCCACCTGCTGCAAGCGCGTGAACAGTTCGTCCTTGCAGTGGAAACAGCGGTCGGGGTTGTTGGCGGCATAGTCCGGATTGTCGAACTCGAACGTCTGAATGTACTCGTGCGCGATTCCGAAGCGCCGGACGAACTCCTCCGCATCGCGCTTGTGCGATTCCGGCAGCGACGCCGAATCCGCGGTCATCGCCAGAGCGCCCGCGCCCAGCGCGCGCTTCGCCGCCCAGGCCAGGTACGCCGAATCCGTGCCGCCCGAAAACGCCACGATCACGCGCTCCATGCGCCCGAGCGCCGCCAGGAGCCGCTCTTCCTTCTCCCGCATACGCGCCGGGTTCGAGAATTCCACGAATGCTGCCATGCCACAACCAGTTTACTGTAGCGGCAGGGTCTCCTGCCCGTTGCCGTTCCCGTCGTCGGTTTCCGGAATCACCGAAGCCGCCGCGACCTTGTCGCCGTCCTCCAACGACACCAGCCGCACCCCTTGCGTCGACCGCCCCACCTGCCGGATGGTAGACGACTCGATGCGAATGATCTTGCCGTTCTGGCTGACGATGATGATCTCCGAATCTTCCTTCACCGAGAGTATCCCGACCACCTTCCCGGTCTTTCCGGTGGTCTTCATATTGATGACGCCCTTGCCTCCGCGGGCCGTCAGCCGGTAGTCCTCCAGCGGCGTGCGCTTGCCGTATCCGTTCTCGGCAATCGACAAAATCAGTCCATTCTTATCGACCACCTCCATCCCCACCAGGTAGTCGCCTTCCGCCAGGTCCATCGCGCGAACGCCGCGCGCCTGCCGCCCCATCGCCCGCACCTGGCTCTCGGCGAAGCGGATCGCCTGCCCTTCGTGCGACCCCAGGAACACGTAGTTGTCGCCGTGCGTGATCTTCGCCGAAATCAGCTCGTCGCCTTCGTCCAGCGAAACCGCGATGATCCCGCGCGACATCGGGTTGTCGAACTCCGTCAGCTCGCTCTTCTTGATCACCGCGTGCCTGGTGACCATCACGATGAACTGGTCGGGCACAAAGTCCTTCACCGAAAGAAACGCCTTCGCGGTCTCGTCCGGCTGCAGGCTGATGAGGTTGGAAATGTGCTTGCCCTTGCCCGTGGTGGTGGCGTCCGGAATCTCGTACACCTTCAGCCAGTACACGCGCCCGCGCGTGGTGAAGATCAGCAGGTAGCTGTGGGTGGAGGCCACGTTCAAGTGCTCCACGAAATCCTCGGCCCGCGTGCCCATCCCGATGCGGCCCTTGCCGCCGCGCGTCTGGCGCCGGTAGGTGTCCACCGCCGTGCGTTTCAGATAGCCGCCGCGCGTCACCGTTACCGCCACGTCCTCCACCGCCACCAGGTCTTCGAGCCGGATGTCGCCCGTATCCTCGACGATCTCGGTGCGCCGAGCGTCGCCGAAATCCTTCTGGACGTCCTTCAGCTCCTTGACGATCAGAGCGCGAAGAATCTTGTCGGATCCCAGGATCTCGAGGTACTCGCCGATGCGGCGCTGGATGTCGGCCAGCTCGTCCAGGATCTTCTGCTGCTCCATCCCGGTGAGCCGCTGCAATTGCAGCTCGATGATCGCCTGCGCCTGCCGCTCGGTGAACTCCAAAACCGCGATCAGCGATTCGCGCGCTTCCCTGGGTTGCCTGGCCGCGCGGATCAAGCGGATCACTTCATCCAGATTGTTCAGCGCTTTTTGGAAACCGAGCAAGATGTGCTCGCGCTCGCGCGCCTTGCGCAGCTCGTACTCCGTGCGGCGGCGGACCACTTCCACGCGGTGGTCGATGAAGTACTTGATCATCTCCACCAGGCCCAGCTCGCGCGGCTGGCCGTTGACGATGGAAAGCATGATGGCGCCGAAGCTCATCTGGAGCTGCGTGTTCTTATAAAGGTTGTTGAGGACTACCTCAGCCTGCTCGCCGCGCTTCAAATCCACCACGATCCGCATACCGTCGCGGTCGCTATGATCCACCACGTCGGAGATGCCCTCGATGCGCTTCTCGTTGACCATGGCGGCCATCTGCTCGAGGAGCTTCGACTTGTTCACCTGGTAGGGGATCTCGGTGATAATGATCTGTTCGCGGTCTTTGCCCGTCTTTTCGATGGCCGCCCGGGCTCGAATCTTCATCGAGCCGCGGCCCTTGGTGTAGGCGTCGACGATCCCCTGGCGGCCGAGGATTAACCCGCCGGTCGGAAAGTCCGGACCCTTTACGATTTCGAGGAGTCTGCTCAACGGCGTGTGGGCGTCCTCGATCAACAGAATGGTGGCCTCGATGATCTCGTTCAGATTGTGCGGCGGAATGTTGGTCGCCATGCCCACCGCGATGCCGGACGACCCGTTCACCAACAGGTTGGGCACGCGCGTGGGCAGGACCTCGGGCTCCTGCTCGCTGTCGTCGTAGTTCGGCCGGAAATCGACGGTCTCTTTGTCCAGGTCCTCGAGCAACGCGCCGGCGATGCGCGACAAACGCGCCTCGGTGTACCGTTCGGCCGCGGGCGGATCGCCATCCACCGACCCGAAATTTCCCTGCCCATCGATCAGCGGGTAGCGCAGCGAAAACGGCTGGGCCATGCGCACCAACGCATCGTAGATGGGGGCGTCTCCGTGCGGGTGGTACTTGCCCATGGTATCGCCCACGATCCTGGCGCACTTGCGCGTGGGGCGGTTGAAGGCCAGCCCCATCTGCTGCATGGCGTAAAGAATGCGGCGATGCACCGGCTTCAAGCCGTCGCGAATGTCCGGCAGCGCGCGGCCCACGATCACACTCATGGCATAGTCGAGATACGAGCGCTTCATCTCGTCTTCGATGTTGATCGGAATGTGGTTCTTATTGCCTCCATCGCCGCCGCCGGACGCGGGCGGCAGAAGGGGACCCTGGGGTGGTAATTCCTGGTCTGCCAAGCTGACTCCTCTTTGGGGTTAAGTTCTATTTTACCAAGAAGTTTGGTACGCGGCGCAGGTTTTGGGGCGGGGCCTGGCTGTTCGCTTTAGTTTCGCCAGAGGCGTGAGTGGTTTTGGCAGGCGAAAGCGCCTGGCCCACAGGATCAGAAGTTGGGGAGGGCGAGAAGCGCCTGGCCCACCGGGGAGGCGCAAGTATTTCAGGTGTGTGGAGTTGCATCCGGCCTCCCGATGCGTCTCCCGGATCGTCGCGGAGCTCGATGATGGGGTGCCCTCGTGTAAGCGACGGAATATCAACTCGATACGGCTGTCGGACAGGGTCAGAATGCAGGTTTTGAGCTGCTGCGAGACGCCCTTGGGCGTCTGGAACGCCGCTGACGGCTTGGACGCCTCTGGCGTCGCGCAGGACATGACGGGCTTGCAGAAGTTCCAAGAGTTCCGAAGCGGCGCCGGTCCAGTGGCGGCGCTGCTCGAGGAGGTTACAGACGGCCTCGACCATGGGATGAGGCTCGGGCGGCAGAGCGAAGGCGAGAGCCCGGAGGTCTCGCGGACGGTTGCGCCGAGCCCGCCCGCGTGCGACACCCAAGCAGCCTCTACGCTTCACGCTCGCCCGTGCGGTCGAAATTTCGCAAAGGTCACCGTGACCGCTGGCGTCCTCCCTGGCGTTTCAAAATGCCTGGCCGATGCTGAAAAACAGGCGGCCGGCCGGCTCGCCCAGCCGCCGATCCAGATTAAAGCCGTAGTCCAGGCGCAGAAGCAGCCAGGGAGTCCGGACGCGCAGGCCGAAGCCCGCGTCTTTGCGGATGTCCGTGAGGCTGAAATCCGCGACCTTAGTATAGACGTTCCCCACGTCGACGAAGCCGACCCCGTCGAAGATGCGGAACAGCGGGAAGCGCAGCTCATTGTTGAGCACCAGCATTCCGTTGCCGCCGAGCGGGATGCTTCCGGACCTGGCGGAGCCCACCGAGTTCTGCTCGAACCCCCTGAGCGTAGTGCTTCCGCCCGCCAGGAATCGCTCGCTCAGCGGGATTTCCTGGCCGCCCAGACCGGTCGCGAGTCCCACGCGAATCCCGCTCGCGTAAACCAGGCGAGGCCTCAAAACCCTGTTCGTGAACAGCTCCACCCGCGGCCTCTGCAACGGAAAATAGCGAAAGTACTGGCCGAAGTACTTCACGAACCGCACCTGGGAGCCCAGCGTTTCCGGCGAGAACTGGAAAGCTTGCGAGAGGAAGCTTCCTTTCGACGCGTCCAGCAACTCGTCGCGGGTATCGCGCGAGAACGTGGAGGTCAAGGCCGCGATGCGCAGGCGCACATCGAAAATGGGATCGGGACCGGTATCGTAGGTGTGGGTCCTTTCGATCCGGTATCCATAGTTCAGGAGCATCTTACCGCCGAGCGCAGCCTCCTGTTGCAGCGAAAACCCGAGGCGGTCCACGTTGAAGCCCGCGACCAGTTCCTTCTCCGGAACGATCTCGTGGCGCAGGTAGGGGCTGGCGATGGTCTTCACCGGGAAGCGGGTCAGCAGCGGCTGGCTGAAATACACGCGTGCTTCGCGAAGTTGCGAATCGTAGCGCCCCCGAAATCCCAGGACGCGCGCGCTCCTGAGGGTGTTGCGGTTCGAGATGTCGATGATCCCGCCGGGGCCGTGCTCCGTATCGTAGAAGCCGCCGTAACGGATTTCGAACGGCTGCACCTCCCGCACGCGGACGCGCAGGTGAACCCGATGATCTCCGTTCGCCGCCGGCTGCTGCACATCTTCCCGCGCGATATCCACCACCGAAAACGCGCCGGTGTTGTACAGCTTGCGCCGCGAGTTGCCGATCTTCTGCAGGCTCACCGGGTCGCCCGGTCTGATCTCCAGTTGTGTGCGGATCAGGTTTTCGCTGGTCTTTCGATTGCCCTCGATGGTCACGTCCTCCACCACACCCCTGGCATTCTCGGTGATGCGGAAGTTCATGTTGACCCGCGCCCGCTCGGGAATTCTTTGCAGTTCCACCGCGGTTTCCATGTCGTTATAGCCGCGGGACCAGTAGGCTTCCCGCAACCTCTGGATCGCGTTCTCGCGCAGGATCGGGCGGTATTCGCCGCCGCTCGGCAGAGGCACCGCCTCCACCAGATCCTCCGCGCTCAGCGCCTTGTTCCCTTCGAAGTGCGCTTCGCCCACGCGGTAGAGCGGCCCCTCGTTCACCGGAAAGACCACTCTCCCGGTGCGTGTTTCCTGGTTCAGCTCGTAGCGCGGCGCGTTGACCGCCGCGTCCAGATAGCCCATCTCGTGGCAGAACTCAGTCAACAATTCGGTGACCCGCGAGGGCTTGGTGTACACCTCGATCGAGAGCTTCTGGCTCTCGATCGCCGCGCGCAGCCGTTTCCCGTCCAGTCCGCTCGCGCCCTCGAACACCCACTCGACGCCCTCGAACCGGGGACCGCGGTGGATCTCGAAGAGTACGCGCTTCCGGTCCGGAGCCGGTGTGGTGATCTGCGGTTTGATCTCGGGCGTCAGATAGTGGTCGCCGATCAGCCAGGCCCGCAAAACGCCGGCGCCGTCCTCGGCACGCTGCGTGTCGAAAACCCCGCTGTACCAGACGCGCCGCAGTTCCTTTTCCACGCCCCCCGGGACCGCCGCACCTTCGAAGACGAACTCCAGCCTGGGACCCGGAACGATGTTCAGGTTGAGGTTGACCGTACTTTCTTTCTGCTCACGCCTCATGCGGATCGACGACTCCAGAAGGCCCTCGTTGGTGTACAGGCGGGTCACCCGGTCCAGGCCTGTGCGCAGTTTGAAAAAGTCATAGCGGTTGCCCGGGCGGACCTTCAGCTTGTCCAAGACCTTGGTTTCCGGGAAATAGGTGGAGCCGGAGAGCGTGAGCCCGCCGATCCTGCGGTCCTGGCGTCTGGTTGCCTGCGGCGGCGCAAGGCCGCCGAAGCTCACATGGTGGCGGAAGTCGAATCGAAAACTGCCGTCCGACTGGCGCACGCCTTCGGTGACGAAGCGCTTCGTCAAATCGTACTCGGCGATGTAGATCTGGTCGGAGCTGTTCACCAGGTCCATCGAATAGATCAACTGAAACTGGCGGGTGATGTCCTGTCCCACGGTGAGGCGGGCGCCAGGGCTGACCTCGGCGGCGATCAGGCTGGGCTCCACGCGCACGCGGCTCAGGCCCGTGGCCTTCTCCAGTTGACGGCCGATGGACGAGCCTACACGGCCGGTCAGGTAGGACAGCACCTGGGTCTGCGCCACCTGAAACTCCTGCCCGCGGATTTCTTCCAGCGTCTTGCCGGTCAACAGAATCGCCATGATATCGGGCTCCGGCACGCAGCACGGATACGCCGTCAGCTCCGTCTTGGTCTGGGCGGGCGGACCCGAGATCCGCACGGTGATGTCCAGGTTGGAGGCCGTCGTAGTGGCCTCGATGTCAAGGGTCGGTTCAATCCGCCGTTCGCTGGTGAAAGTGACGATCCCGCGGGTGACCTCGTAGCGCCTCTCTTGCAAGGTCAACTGGCTGCCTTCCTCGATCACCAGGCGCCCGGCGAGTCCCGGCTCGTAGGGCGAGCCCAGGACGACGAGCTGCGCCGTGATCTCGGCCTTCGCCAGATTGTTCTGCACGACAATCGGATCCTGGGTGACCACGCTGACGTTGAAGCGCACGGAATCGAGCAGCGCGTTGCGCTGCTCCGTGAGATCCAGACCGCGCGGCGCCGTGACTGCCGCCAGGATGCCCTTGTCGAAGTTCAGATCGTCGGTGAAGCCGCCTTCCTTGATCAGCACGGAGCCGCGCAGCGCCAGAAGATTTTCGACGCTCTTCAGTTGCAGGCGCACATCGGAGATAGTCTTCAGGCCGGCGGGAAAGTCCATGTAGAGATCGTCCGCGCGGATCGAAAGATCGGAGTCCTTCAGCGTGCCGTCGACCAACGCGATGGAGCCCTGGCCGCCGAGCGTGCCCCCATTGACCTGGCCTTCCAGCTTCGAGACCGTAGCTCGCGTCCCGTCGAGATCCACCCGCAGATTCAATCCTTCCACCCCGACACGTGGGTCCGCGATGGAAAACTGGCCGTCGGCGATTTGCACGTAGCCCTTGGCCTGCGGCTGACTCACCGAACCGGTGACGGCGGCGTGAATTTCGGTGGCGCCGCGCGCGCGCAGGGCGTCGGTGAACGCCGCGGCCAGAGAGGCGTCGAGCTGGCCGTCCAGGTGCAGGTCGAGCGCCTGCTTCCCGGCGATTTCGGCGGTGCCGGAGAGTTGGACTTCCGTTGCGGGTCCGGTCAAATGCAGGCGGCGTACCTGGGCGATGCCGTTCTCGAGTACGATCTCCGATGGCCCATCCTGCGCCACCGTGTAAGTGTCGAGCCTGGCCTGCAGCTCGGGAAAAGTGAGCGTGGCCTTCACCGCATCCAACTCCGGTTTGGGAGCCTCCACTTCCACGTGCGCGCTCACCATTCCGGTAACGGCTTTCGGCATGCCGGCGATCGCCGCGAGGTTCACGCCCTTCAGATCGGCCGTCAGCTTGGCTGGGCCCTGCCGTCTCGGGAAATCTACCGGAAGATCGGCCGGCAGGAGAGCCAACGGGATGGCGCCGAAAGCGGTGAAAGACGCTTCGCCCCAGTTGGCCGAGGCGCTTTCGATCTCGAGCGCGCCATCGCGGACCTGGCCCCGCAGTCTAGCGTTCGTTACCGGGCCGAGCCGCCCATTGTCGACCGACACGGCCAGCTCCGGATCCAATCGCCGAAGCGTCCCGCGAACCCCTCCAACGACCGATGCGGTCCCCTCGACGTCCACCTTCATCGACGGCGCCAACCTCGCCAGCCCCGGCAAATTCAGTTGCGCGCTCAGACGGATGGCGCCCTCGTTGGCTGTTGCTTCAAGCGGCAGCGCACCGCTCAAGTCGACGCGCGATTCGGCGGCGAGAATCGTTGCTTTCTCGATCGTCAGCGTGTTGCCTGCATACCGGGCCACCAGCGGGCCTTCCATGCGCACCGGCTCGCCGTTCCATCTCACATCGAGCTGCGAGACCTCCGCGCGAGCCGTGCCTTGCTCATAGTTGGTCAAGTCTCCGGCGGCATCCACGACTGCAGAAATCGTTCCTTCCAGCGGCTGGTCCAGCTTCACCGGAAGCTGAGCGAGGTCGGAGCGTGCCAGCCGCACCTGCGCGGTGGCCGGATACGGTTCGCGAAGACCGGTCTTGGCAGTGGCGCTGAGGTTGAACTTCGGCACGGCGGCTTCGATGCCGGCTTGCTGGCTCGCCGCTTTCACCGTGACCTCCGCCCGCCCGAGTTCCCGATCTCCTACCCGCAGGCCATCGGCGATCAGCTTCAGGTCCCCGGCGGGATCGTCGCCAACTCCCTGGCCCGATGCATCCAGGTTCACCGTTCCGCGAATCGCTGTGCCGTCCGGGAGAGTGAGGCCGGCCAGGCGCCAGTCCGCTGCGGCTGCCTGGAATCGATACCGGTTCGAATCGAAGTCGAATGTTCCCGAAACGCGCAAAGGTCCGGCGTTCATCTGGCTCACTTCCAGTTGCCGGCCCTGAAACTGCGCGCGCGCCTGAAGCGTTCCGATGGGTTCGTGCCAGGCTTCGATCCCGGCGCCTTCGATGGCGATGGTTGCGTTCGGACTATCGACTGTCCCGCCTACATCCGCCGTTACCGTGAGGTTTCCGGCAAGGCCGGCGAGGATCGTGGCCAGGGAGATGTCCGCCCGTGCGATCAATTGAAGTGGCTTGCGGTCACCCAGACCGACGGTGCCCGCGGCGTGCAGCGTCTGGGCTTGCCAAGTCGCGCTCGCGCCGTCTATGGAGATTCGGTCGGGCGTGTAGGCGCCCGCGGCGTTGACCGCCACGCCGTGCAGATCACCGAAACTCACGCCGCGCGCCGCCACAGCCACACCGGCCGACGGAGCGCTCACCGTCCCCGCCAGTTTCGCCACCGCCGTCAACGATCCATCGAGACCCGCCACCAACTCCTTACCCAGGAGCGACCCGGCCGCCGCAATCGAGGAAGAGATACGCGGGACCTCAACGTGGACCTCGCCCTCGAGGGACTTGCGGTCCACCAGCACCACTTCGCCCGTAGCGGCCGCGCCGGCCGCGCGAAGCTCGTCAATCCCGACCGTCAGGCGATTCCCGCGCATCGTCGCGCGGATCGCGGCGTCCACCGGAATGGTGTCTTTCGCGGGGCCTCCGAACGCCTGCAAGCGCGCGGACGCGGTCCCGCCGGCCGCTTCGAACTGCAACCCCGGCCAATGCGCCTGGCCCTCGACCGTGGCCGTACTGGCGATCCGGACCGGCAGCAGCAGAGTCGCGGAAAGGCGGCCGAGATCGATTTCCCGCGCCGTGAATTGCGCCGTGCTCTCGCGGGGCGGCGTGCGCAGGTCGAGGTCGCCATTTGCACGCAGCTTCGCCCAGGGCGAGGTCACATTCAGCGATTCCACCAGGACCTTCGTCGAGGCCGCGTCGTAAGCCGCGGCCGCACTCACATTGACGCGGTCGAATTGGTCAACCACGAGGTTCTCGCCGCGAATTCGTGTCGTCGCCCGCAGGCTTGCCAGCGGCCCGTTAGCCGTAAGAGCGACGTTGACGTTGCCGCGCAATCGCTGCGCCGCGCCGGCAAACGCGACTACCGATTCCAGCGCCAGATTCGCCTCGGCACTGAGGTCGAATCCGGGACTGGCAAAGCTGCTCACCTTTCCGGATATCGTCACGCGGGATTCGCCAAACTGCATCCGCAGGCCGGCGATCTGCGCGGCGTCCTTTTCGATTACGAAGTCGCCCGCCAGCCCGCGCACCGGCAACGAGCGCCCGGCGAGAGTGATTTGCCCGCCGTCTTTGGCGCGCAGGCCGACGCGGTGATTCTTCGTCGCGGGATCGCCCTCGACGGTCAGGGACTCCAGCGGCACAGACGCCGAGATCTGCTGGCGTCTCTCCTCGACGCGGACCGCTCCACCGGAAATCCGCAAATGCCGGACGAGATAGTCGACCGGTTTCTGGCTATTGCTCTTCGGCAGCTTGGGAATATTGTCGCGGCCGTCCGCGGCGACAACCACTTGAACCTGCGGATTCTCGATCGTCGCGTCCTCCGCGTAGTAAGCGCCGGCGAGCAACTTGCGCAGGTTGAGCGCCACCGACAAACGATCCGCGAGAACCAGCGGCGGCAGGTCCGGCGTCTGGCGCGACTGCACCTTGAGCTTCCACAAATCGACTCGCCGGCTGAGGAGGTTGTAGTCCAGCCGCGATGCCTCGAAATCGATTCCCTGGCCGTGGAGTATCCGGACGGCTTGCCGCAGGGCGAATTGCTTCGCCTGCGGCGTGTGCAGCGCGGCGATCAAAAGGCCAATCAAAGCCAAGAGGCCGCACGCGCCGTAAGCCGCAATCCTAATCGTCCGCGATCGCCGCAAAATCGAGGGTCCCTAGTCCTAGTGTCCCGTGCTCAAGACTGCGCGCACCTTTCGCGCCTCGGGGGCATCCGGCTTCAGCTTCAGGAACAGTTCGAAGTGCGTCAGCATCTTGTCCGGCCGTTTCGCCGCGTTATACGCCAGGCCCGCATAGTAATGCGCGTACGGGTGTTCGGGATGACTCTGCAAGTAGCGTTCCAGGCTGGCCGCGGCTTCCTTGCTCTGCTGCCGATTGAATTGCAGCAGCCCGCGGACATAGTCCTTTTCCTCACCATCCACGTCGTTCAGGAGCGATTCGGCCTTGTCCAGGTCTTTCTGCTCGATGTACAGGCGGGCCAGCGCCAGCTTGCTGTCGCCGCTGGGGTCGAGATCATTGGCTTTGTTGAGATGCTCCTGGGCTTCAGGCGCCTTGTGTTGTTCCACCAGCGCCAGGCCGAGGTAGCGGCGCGCCCGTGCGTCGTCCGGATTGCTTTGGACTGACTTCGCCAGCTCGGATTGCGCTTCGCTGTACTTGCCCTGGCGATACAACTCTACTCCGTGATCTGTATCGGCCATCACACTCAAGGCGCAAAGGGCTGTTAATACGACGGTCTGAAGTTTGACCATGATGTCTCAACACTAACACAAGCTTTCAGGGATCGGCTTTCCGCGAAACCCCGGTGCTGGTTTGGCGTCCCGCTGGAGAGCTGAGAGCTAATGGTAGTGTTTACTTTTCGCTCGCCAGCGCCATCGCCAGACTGGAAATATCGGGAGCCTTCGGCGCGCCCGTGCCCATCTCGACGCGGTTGCGTCCGGCATCTTTGGCGCGGTACAGGGCGAGGTCGGCCTCGCGGACGAGGCCGTCGATATCCGAATCGCAGGTGTGCCCGCGCCAGGACACACCGATGCTGCTGGTGACTGCGATGGAGCCGGCTCCCGCCGTAATGGGGCTGGCGGCCACCGCCTCGCGGACCCTCTCGGCCTGCGCCGAAGCGGCGTCGCCATCGCAACCGGGCAGCACGATGAGGAACTCCTCCCCGCCGTAGCGGCCGATGGCGTCGTAGCGGCGGACGACCGCTTTCATCCGGCGGGCCACCTCCCGGAGAACGGCGTCTCCAGCCTGGTGGCCATATGTGTCGTTGATCTGTTTGAAACGGTCCAGGTCGATCAACAGTAGGGACACGGGCTGCTTCTTGCGGCCGGCGCGCGCGAGCTCGTTCTGCAGCAATTCCAGAATCGAGGCGCGGTTGAGAAGTCCGGTGAGGCCGTCGTGGGTGGCCTGCTCGCGCAGGGCTTCCCGCGCCTCCAGGAGATCCTCCTGCAAGTCGAGAATGCGGCTGCCGGCCCGTAACCGAACCCGTAACTCGTGGGCGTTGAAGGGCTTAGTAAGGTAGTCATCGGCCCCCGCATCCATTCCCTCCACCAGATCCTGCGAATCGGTGCGGGCCGTCAATAAGAGGATATAAATGTACGGTTCGCGGCCGGCCGCGCGGACCCGGCGGCAAACCTCCACGCCATCCATGCCGGGCATCATCCAATCGAGAATCGCCAACTGCGGCGTGTCGGGCGACTGCAGAACCTGCCAGGCTTCGAGGCCATCGCGCGCCATGACGGCCTGGTAGCCCCACTTGGTCAGCATCGTGCGCAACATCGATTGAAAGACCGGATTATCTTCGGCGGCCAGAACCCGCTTGGCTTCGCGAGTGCCGGATACTGCCTGGTCCGGGGACATGGACAGTCGCGTGCTGTCCGGGTCCGGTTCTGTGCGGTTCAATGAGCTCACGTGCTCCTCTCTCCGTCCTTATCGGCTTTGTAGAGAAGATTCTGTAGGGGGACCCAGTACTAAGGGCTCGGGCAGGCGGCCGCTCCAGTCGCACCATGCCCAGGCTACGGCCGTCAGGGAGCCGAAAGCGCCGGCGACCAGCCCGATGGTCCTGGGACTGACGTACTGCGAAGCGATGCCCGCGGCGGCCATGGAGACGATCATGACGCTCCAGCGCAGCGATTCCATGGTGGCGAAGACGCGCCCGCGGAACCGGTCGGGCGTGTGGCGCAGCAGTTGCGCATTATTGAGGACCGAGGTTACCGCCATGCCGACGCGTGAGAACATCATCGAGACCAGGGCCGCCGGGTAGGATTCCACCTGGCTGAAGAGCATGTAAGTGGCGCCGTGCACCAGATAAGAGATAGTAACGGCGCGCTTGTATCCCGAAAAGTCCACCCGCCTTCCCACGAGATGGCCCACGGCGCCGCCCAGCAGCAGCCCGATGCCCGCGAAGCCCCAAACCGAGCCTATGCCGGACGCGCCGCGATGAAACACGCGCTCGCCAAACATCGCGAACAGAATCTGCGCGGCGCCGCCTCCCAGCGCCCAGCCTACCGAAATCATGCCGATGCCCATCATGAGGGGAACCGAGCGTATGTAGGCGAGCCCCTCCTGATATTCGGCCCATGGCCGCACGCCGGCTTGCGGGCGTCCGCCGTCCTTGGCGCGGAACCCGTGCGGCGACGACACGCAGCCGATCGACCACGCGGAGAAGACGAAGGAAAGCGAGTTGATAATGAAAGCCCACTGGTAGCCGAAGCGCGCGGCGCTGAACCCGGCGAGCAGCGTGCCCGCGGTGAGGGTCGCCCAGCCGGTGGTCTGGGTGAGCGAGTTGGCGGTGTGCAGATCGTCGCCGGTGGCGATGGTGGGGAGAATGGCGGCGCGCCCGCTGGTGAAGAACGGCGAGGCGAACATCAGGGCGGCGCTGAGCAGGTAGAGCAGCCAGGGGCGCGGCTGGTGGATGGTGAGCACGAACGCCAGCGCCAGGGCCGCGCGGATGAGGTCGCTCGCGATCATGATGCGGCGGCGGTCGAGGCGGTCGAGCAGCACGCCGGCGGCCGGACCGGCGAGCACCGCGGGGATCGCGCGCGACAGCATCACGCCCGAAACGACGAGACCGGAGCCCGACTTTTCCATGACCAGGGCGAAGACCGCAATGTTATTGAAGTAGTCGCCGATTTCGCTGACCACCTGGCCCATCCAGGTATACCGGTAGTTGCGATTCCGGCGCAGCAGCGCCAGCAGGCTGGTCATGCGATTTCATGATAGCAGCGAAGGAATTTTTGGCCACGAATGAACGCAAATGAACACGAATAAGAAACGCAAATTATTTGTGTTCATTCGTGTTCATTTGTGGCTGGATTTGGTCTTGTTCAGCCTCCTTGGATTGACACACCGATGGACGCGCCATACAATGCGAAGCATCTATCAGGGAGGTTCGCATGCGTTTTACTCGCTTTGGACCGATACTGCTCGCGGCCTGCGCCGTTTCGGTAGCCCAGGAATCCCGCGGGACCATCACGGGAACCGTAACGGACGCGCAAGGAGCCGCGGTGCCCGGGGTGACCATCGTCGCCAAACACCTCGCCACCAATGTGGAAACCAAGACCTCGAGCAACGAGGTCGGGGCGTATGTATTGCCGTTTCTGAACACGGGCTCGTATAGTTTGACTGCCAGTACGAGCGGCTTCAAGGCCGCCGTCCGCGGCAACGTATCGCTGGGCATCAGCGAGCGCCTCCAGTTGGACTTTCAACTGGAGGTCGGCGGCATGACCGAGCAAGTCACGGTGAGCGCGCAGGCCGAAATGCTGACCACTACCAACGCCAGCCGCGGGACGGTCATCGACGCGCAGAAGATCGCCGACCTGCCCCTGCTCGGCAAGAACACCTACACTCTCGCGTATCACGCCAACGGCATCCTGCACATCAACCCGCAGGGCAGCATCACCGACCGCCCATACGACAACGGCGGCATGGATGCCCTCGTGGTCAACGGCGGACAGGCGTTCACCAACGAGTACTTGCTGGATGGCGCGCCCAACACCAATACCGAGCGCGGCCGTCCGGGCAGCCTGAGTTTTGTGCCGCCGCCCGAGGCGGTCGACGAGATGGCCGTCCAGTCCAACAACTACGATGCGCAGTACGGCCGCACCGGCGGCGGCGTGATCAGCGCCAATCTGAAGAGCGGCACCAACCAGTTGCACGGCGCGGTCTACGAATACTGGCGCAACAAGCTGCTCAACGCCAATACGTTTCAAGCGAATCGCGCGGGCCAGCCGCGGTCGCCGTTCCTGTGGAATCAGCCGGGCGTCACGGTGAACGGGCCGGTGTATGTGCCGAAGATCTACGACGGCCGCAACAAAACGTTCTTCCTGTTCTCCTGGGAGGGTATCTACCAAAACATCCCCAACAACCCGAACCAGACCGTGCCTACTCCGGAAAACCGCGCAGGCAATTTCGCCTCCGCGCACACCAACACCGGGGCGCCCATCCTCATCTACGATCCGCTGACCAGCACCCAACTGCCCAGCGGGGCCTGGACGCGAACGGCCTTCCCATCGAACCAGATCCCGCAGAACCGCATCGACCCCGTGGCGACGAAGCTCCTGCAATACATCCCGCCGCCCAACCAAACGCCGGATTCCTCGGGCTTCGCCAATTTCTTTCCCCAGACGGGACTCGTCACGAAGGAACGGTACAACGCGTACAGCGCCAAGGTCGACCAGTTGATCGCGCAGCGCCAGCGTTTCTCCGCCACCTACGCGCGCAACCGCCGCTGGCAGACCGGGCCGAACTACGGCTGGCCCACGCCCGTCTTAGGGCCGAACAACTTCCAGCGCTTCAACCAGCTCGCCAGCGCGCAGTTGACTTCCACGCTCACGCCCACCCTGGTGGTGACCACGCGCGGCGGTTTCACGCAGCACGATTTCGCCAACTTCCCCTACCAGGGAGGATTCGATCCTACGCTACTCGGATTCCCGGAGGGCCAGGTGAAGCAGGCGCAGGGCGCTTACTTCCCGGGGTTCAGCTTCACCAATTACACGGGGTTCGGCGGCGCCGGACTCAACCACGACACCAGCACCAACTGGTATTTCACGGTGGCCGCCAACAAAGCCCTCAACAAGCACTCGCTCAAGTTCGGCAGCGAATTTCGCGTGACGCTCGACAACCTGCCGAATTACTCCTTCGCGTCCTTCGCCTTCAGCAATCAGTGGACCCAGCAGGATCCGAACAACGCTTCGGCTACCGCCGGCAACGCGTTCGCGTCCTTCCTGCTCGGCTACCCGGCCGGCGGCAGCGCTCCGTATAACGCATCGCCCGCGTTCGGGAGCCACTACTACGGCTTCTACATTCAGGACGATTGGCGCATCGGCCGCAACCTGACGATCAATCTCGGCGGACGCTGGGACTTCGAATCGCCCTACACCGAACGCTACAACCGCTCCAATGCCGGGTTCGATCCGGCAAGCGCCAGCCCGCTGAAAGTGCCCGGCCTGAATCTGAAGGGCGGCCTGATTTTCACCTCTTCGGGCAACCGGCTGATGTACCCGCGCGACGTCAACAACGTTCAGCCGCGGCTCGGCGTGGCCTGGCACGTCCTGCCCAAGACCGTGTTCCGCGCCGGCTACGGTCTCTCGTTCATCCCCAGCTTTCTGAGCAACCTCACCACCCAGACACAGGGCTTCAGCACTTCGACTCCATACGTAGCCACGGCCGACGGCGCCAACATCATCCCCACGGGGAAGCTCTCGAATCCATTCCCCAGCGGCTTCCTGCTGCCCACCGGCAATTCGCTCGGCCTCGCCACCTTCGCGGGACAGGGCTTCAGCTATGTGGCGCAGAGCCGCGTGGCCGCCTCGATCCATCAGTTTTCGGCGGGCTTCCAGCAGGAGCTGCCGTGGCACATCCTGATCGACGCCGCCTACGTCGGCAGCCGCACTCGAGACCTCGCGACCGGCAAGGGCATCAACGAGATCAGCGCCGATCAGCTCGCGCTCGGCACCGCCTTCCTCAACGGCGCGGTGCCGAATCCATTGGCCGGCCTGCTGCCCGGCACCGGCCTCAACGGGGCCACAACCACGCGGCGTCAGCTCTTGCGGCCGTATCCGCAGTTTATGGGTATCACGCGCAACGAATTCTCCAACGGCCGCTCCTGGTACAACTCCCTCCAGCTTCAGGTGCAGAAGCGACTCTCCAACGGCTTCCATGTCTTGATGACCTACACGTGGTCCACCACCATGGCCGCCGCCGGCTACCTGAACTCTCAGTTCGCTGACAACCAGCTCGAAGTGGCGCGCACCGCCGAGGATCTGCCGAACCACGCCAGCGTGCTCGCCGGCTACGAGCTGCCGTTTTTCAAGCAGTCGCGCGGCATCCAGCGCGCGATCCTCGGCGGCTGGCAGGCGCAGTTGATCGCCATCTTCCAGTCGGGCCGCCAGTTGAACGGCGTGGACGCGTACTGGACAGGCGCCGACCCGTTCCTCTCGGGCGACCGCGTTCCGGATGGCTACTATTTCAATGCCTGCTCGGTGAACACGGCGGGTGTGCGGCAGAGCTGCGCCTCGACGACGCAGCCGGTGGTCTGGACGCAGCGGCCCTCCGACACGCTGCGCGTGGCCGGCAGCCGTTGGCCGCAGATCCGCGAGATGCGGCCGGCGCTCATGGATTCGTCGGTGTTCAAGACCTTCCCCATCCGGGAGCGATTACGGCTCCAGTTCCGCATTGAGGCGTTCAACACGTTTAACACGCCGTGGTTCGGACAGGCCAACACCACCTTCGGCAATTCGCGTTTCGGCTTCCTTGGCAACACGCAAACCAACGACCAGCGTAACGTCCAGGTCGCATTGAAGATCAACTGGTAACACCGGCGGTCTTACCACCGGTTTCTTTCACTATGCGTTTCTTACTTCTCGCTCTCCTGCCCGCTGCCCTGTTCGCGCAGCCGGCGCTCAAGGACTTCGATCCTGCCATTTTCAAGTCTCCTCCGGCTGCCTACCGCGGCCAGGCCATGTGGAGCTTCAACCTGACCACGTTGAACGAGAACGCTGTCCTCTCCGGCATCCGCGAGATGGCCAAGCTGAACTACGGCGGCTTCTTCATCGAGGCGGGCGGCGGGCCCGTCCCCGGCCGCGGCGGCGCCGGCGTCGAGTTCCTCAGCCCCGAGTATTTCCGCTTCTACCATCTCGCGCTCGAAGAGGCGAAACGGCAGGGAATGGAAGTTATCCTGTACGATGACTACCGCTTTCCTACCGGCACCGCCGGCGGCCAGCTCGCCGCCAGGTTCCCGCAGTACGTCGCCAAGAATCTGAACATGGCCGAGAAGGACGTCACCGGCCCCACCCGCGCGGAGATCGCGATTCCTCAGGGCATCTACGTTGGCGCCGTCCTCATGAACCTCGACACCCACGAGCTGGTCGACATCAGCAGCCGCCGCGCGGGCGGCCGCGTCGTCACCGAGGTTCCGAAAGGCAACTGGAAAGCGATGGCCTTCTATCTTGCCGAGGGCCGGGCGCGGATTGTGGACTACCTCGACGAAGAGGCCATGACCAAGTTCATCTCCATGACGTACGAGAAGTACGCGGAGAATTTCGGCACTTACTTCGGCAACCTGATCAAGCAGACGTTCTACGACGAGCCCTCCATGCACCACGCCGACCGCATGTGGACGCCGGGCTTCAACGCAGCTTTTCAGAAGCGCTACGGCTACTCGCCCATGAAGTATTACCCGGCCCTGTGGTACGACATCGGCCCGGAGACCGCCGCCGCGCGCAACGCGCTCTTCGGCTTCCGCGCGCAGCTCTTCTCCGAAAACTTCATCAAGCGCCTCAACGACTGGTGCGCCGCGCATCACCTGATTTTCGGCGGACATCTCGACCAGGAAGAGCCGCTCAACCCCACGCCGCTCATGGGCGACATCCTGAAGGCCTTCGAACACCAGGCGGCGCCCACGGTCGATGACATCTGGTGGTACGGCCGCTCGAACCCTGCGTACAAGCTGGTGACCTCGGCGGCCTTCAACTTCGATCACCCGCTGGCGCGCGCCGAGACCTACGCCGCCTACCGCGTGCTCAACGAAAAGATCGCGTTTCAAGTGGCCATGGACCAGTTCGCCATGGGGATCAACTTCCAGATCCCCGCTCGCACGCCGCAGCCCAAGCGCCCTGAGCTGAACGATTATGTCGGCCGTCTCAGCTACCTTTTACAGCACGGACGGCACGTGGCCGATGTCGCGGTGCTCTATCCCATCGCGTCGCTCTATGCGCAGTACCGCCATCTCGGCAGCCAGATCGCGGAGAACGTCTACGCCCGCGAGGGCGGCCCCGCGCACGGCATCGACTATCAGGACGTCGGCGAAGCGCTCTACCGCGGCCTGCGCGTCGATTTCACGTATCTCCATCCCGAAGTTCTCGTGGACCGCTCGTTCCTCGAAGGCAATAAGCTGATCCTCAACAACCGCGAGAATCGCGAAGAGTATCGCGTGCTGATTCTACCTTCGGGCGATGTGCTCTCCGCTGCCGCGGCCGCGAAGATCAAGCAGTTCTACGACGCCGGCGGCACGGTGATCTCGACCGGCGCGCTGCCCACGCGGTCCGCCGAGTTCGGCAAAGACAAAGAGGTGCGGCAGGCCATTTACGAGGTCTTCGGCGTCTCGCCCGACGAGCCCTTGCAGGCCGAGGTTCGCCGCGCACAGGATCGCCAGAACTTCTTCGTCTTCTGGTATTACACGAAGAAAAACAAGGCCGGCGGCAACGCCATCTTCCTGCCCGCGGCACATCCCTGGCTGATCGACTTCGCGATGAAGCTGGCCATGCCCGAGCGCGACGTGGACATTCAGGAGCCGCTCGGCGTCATCCGCACGGGTCCGGAGTACGAGGGCGCACTGACTTACATCCACAAAGTGAAGGACGGCCGCGACATTTACTTCTTCGCCAACTCCTCGCCCAAAGCGATCGACACCAAGGTGGTGCTGCGCGGCAAAATGACCCTGCGCATTTGGAATCCTCATACCGGCGAGCAGCAGCCCGCCGAATTCACGGCCGGCGAATCCAGCACGACCGTACACCTGGTGCTGCCTTCGGTATCGTCGCTATTCTATGTGCAGTAACACCGGCGGTCTCACACCGGACCACTGGCCTGTTGTCCGCGAGATCTATCTCGAAGGCATCGCCACGGGAGACGCAACTTTCGAGATGCCGGCCCCGGAGTGGGAAGCCTGGGACGCCGGGCATCTCCCATCCTGCCGCTTCCTGCCCCGAGCGGCCAGGAGCAGGCGAGGATTTTCTCGAAGTCCGAATAACGCCATGCGCGGCGACGCACGAACAGATAGGGAGCCGGACGAAATCTGACGTCCATGGAGATAATCGATCGCGCTAGGGGACCTTTGAGGGGCGGTGGTTTGTTGCAAGGTACGCGAACAACGCCACCCTTCATCATCCAGTTAAATCGCGTCTGCAAGGGAATCGGTCTCAATGTTCTGGATCGCACCGCCAGTCTCCGAATTTACGTCCACAAATACGCAGGAGAACCATGGTCGAGAAGCCGGCAACAGGCCGTCATATGAGATCTCGAACGGAGTCGTGAAGGGATCATCGGGACTCCAGGGTGGCTGCGCGGAAATCCTGAAGTCCGGGCGGTGACGGTAGCATGTAGAGGTGCCCCGTTACGCAGCCATCGATATCGGCAGCAACTCCATCCGCATGGAGGCCGCGGAGGTGGCGCCGGGGCAGCCTGTCCGCGTTCTGGCCTCGGACCGGGAAGTCACACGATTGGGCGAGAGCGTGTTCCGCAGCGGGTCGGTGAGCGAAGAGGCGCTGAAAGCCACGTGCACGGTACTGGCGCGGATGCGGGACCTGTACCGCAAGCTGGATGTGGTGGGAGTGCGCGCGGTGGCCACCAGCGCCATCCGCGATACGCGCAACCAGCGGGAATTCGTTACGCGCGCTTCGGAAGCGGCGGGCGCGGCGGTCGAGATCATTTCCGGCCGCGAAGAAGCCCGCCTGATTCACCTGGGGGTGGAAAGCAACTGGCCGCAGGCGGGGAAACGGACGATCATCTTCGACATCGGCGGCGGCAGCGCGGAGATTATCGCGGGAGAGGGGGGCCGGCTGCGCGAGGCATTTTCCAAGCCGCTGGGCGCGGTGCGGCTGCGCGAGATCTTCCTGAAGGACGATCCGCCGACGCCGCGCCAGCTCCACCAGATGCAAGAGTACATTCAGGAGAAGCTGGCGAGTGCGGTGAAGAGGCTGGGCCAATCGGGCTGGGATCGCGCGATTGCCACATCCGCCACGGCCTCGGCGGTGGCCAGCGCGGTGGCGCGGGCGCCGCGATCCAAGCGCGAGGAGATCGACCGGCTGCGCGTCTCGGCCTCGCAGGTGCGGCGGCTCTACGAACGAGTCGCGGAGTTGAACCTGGTAGGGCGGCGCAGGATCACGGGGATTGGCCCGCGCCGCGCCGAAATCATCGTGCCCGGGGTTGCGGTTCTGCTGGAGCTCCTGAAAGAACTCCGCCTGCCCGCGGTATACTACTCGCGGGCCGGCGTGCGCGACGGGATCATCGCCGACCTGGCGGCGCGCAACGTGGGGGCCGAGCTGTCGCGACTGGACCGCGAACAGCGCCGCGAGGTGGAGGAGATGAGCCGGCGCTACGGCGTGTCGCTGGAGCACGCGCGCAAAGTGGCCCACATTTCGAGCCTGCTGTTCACCGCGCTCCAGCCGCTGCATGAACTGCCCCCGGCCAGCGGCAAGCTGTTGGAGGCGGCGGCATACCTGCACGACATCGGGCATTTCGTTTCCAGCGTGGGCCACCACAAGCATTCGTATTACGTCGTGGCCAACTCGGACATGCCGGGTTTTACGGAGCGGGAACGGGTGCTGATCGCCATGCTGTGCCGCTATCACCGCAAGTCGCTGCCGGGCCCGGTACACAACGCCTTCCAGTCGCTTCCGGCGGATGAAAAGCGGATACTGATAATGACCATCCCGATTCTGCGATTGGCCGACAACCTGGATCGCAGCCATGAGCAGCGCATCCAGAGTGTGGAGTGCCGCATGCGCGATGGCTCAGTGGTGCTGCAGGTCCACTCCCGCGGCGACATCGATCTGGAGCAGTGGGCGGCGGAGCGGGCGGGCGAAGCGTTCCGGCAGGTTTATGATCGTCCGGTGACGGTGGAGAAGGCGCGGGCCTGATATGCGAGATTACGCGCGCCAGCAAACGGCGATTCTGTTGCGGCGGTTCGCGTTCCAGGTGAACCGCACCTCGAAGTCCAGCGAAGCCGAGTCGATCCACGATCTGCGGGTTGCGATCCGGCGCTTCAGCCGGTGCCTGCGGACGTTTTCGCAGTTCTATCCGGACAAGTCGTGGAAGAAGATTCGATGGCAGCTTGGCGATCTGATGGGGGCGGCGGGAGCGGTACGGGACCGCGACATCGCGCTCGATCTTTTGGCCGCCGCGGGAGTCTCCAAGCGCGCGGCGATCGTTACGCACTTGCAGGCGGAGCGGCGGCAGGCGGCTGTCGATCTGCTAAAGGAGCTGCGGAGGTGGAAGGGCCGGGACTTCTCGCAGAAATGGCGCAGCCGGCTGGAATTGTAGGCGGGGTTCCCGGGCCGATCTTGTGAACTGAAGGGAGTTCACCAAGTAATTGCCTGTTCTGCATGCAGCCAAAACGGGCGCGGGTTCCAGTAAGGGAGCCGGCGGGAACTCGGGAGGCGAACGCGCAAGCCGTAACGCGAGTGAACCCGATTCGGCGTCGTAAGCAAGTCGCAGGCGGCCAGTCCTCCGCGCAGGATGACGAGCCTGTCGATCCTGGAGCCGGTCTTTGAGGCGGACTTCCTGGATTGTTCGTACGGGTTCCGGCCGGGGCGATGCGCTACGCCGATGATTTCGTGGCGTTGGCGAAACAGAAGGGAAGCTCCAGTTGGAGATCAGCCGCGAAAAGACGCGACGATGTCGAAGGGCTCGCGGTCCGGGAAGGGGAGCGAGAGCTACCCCGGCGCGTCCGCCAGGATTCCGATCTTCAGATCGACATGCTGCCCGTCGACCACATCGGTGCCGGTCAGCGTCACGACCGGTTTGAGTGCGTTCGCCGAGGCCTGCTTTTGGATGGACTCGTGAAAACGGCGTTGGACCTTCGCATCGAGTCTCCGGCGGATAAACGGGTGCAGGATGCCCATGATCAACTCCTGGCGGTTGCGATCGGCGTCGATGGTAAGGGAGATCTTATCGATCGTGAGAGTATCTTCGGGGGTCTCGTCTTCGGAAAGACTCGTCACCGGAGTCCACACCGGGATATCGACCGGGACGAGACGAAAACGGTAGTCGAAGGTGAAACGCTTGTCGATGAGCCCGTCGTACAGAACATGCGCGAACATGCGCAGGTCCTTGCCGACGAAATCGAGCACCAGGTGGTCGACGGTCGTCTTGTCATCGGTGAAGGGGACCGCAGGCGCAAACTGGCCGAACTCGGCCTCCGAGATGCGATCGGTCCCATCGATTACAAGGAGGCTTTTATTGCTGTTCAGAGTCCTGGCGTTGCTGCGCGCGAGGACTTTACCGGACCCGTCGCGGAGACGGATGGCGTAGCCGATGCCGGGATTGGCGGAGAAGGTGGCGGTAAAAATGCCGCCAGTGCCCGCCAGGGGAACGGTCTGAAGGGGATCGATATGGCCGCGAAGTTCGCGCTCGGTATAGGGCGGACCGTGAAAGAGCTCGCAGGTGTAAGTGCTGGGTTGCAGGCTGACAATGGCGATCTGGAGGTCTAAGGCCATTGGAGCAGCCTATCATAATCGTGTTCGCAACGGTATTCAGGAAGGTCCCGTGACGTGGGCCATGCCGCGGTCCGCCGGACCGGGTCGGCGGCGGCATCGGACAGTCGCGGACGATGCTGCTGCTGCTGCGGAAGGCGCACCTGGGCGAGGTCACCCTGGAATAACGGAACTGAGCGTCACCTGTCGCCCCTGGTGGAACGCCACGTTGGCCAGGTGCGGCGCGGAGACCGCGCTGGCGCCCACCTCGACCGGGGCGTTGGGCTCCTTCCGGGAACGGACGCAGTCGAGGAAATTCTGGATGTGGGTCTCGATGGGAATGGGCGCGGCCATCGACTGAACGGGCTCGGGATTCTTGGGCACGGGCTCCTTCCAGATGCGGAAGCCGGCGTTGTTGATGATCATGGCGCCCTCGTCGCCCTGGAACTGGATGGACCAATCGTTCTCGTAGGAGTTGCAGTAGTTGAGGGTCCAGGTGGCCATGAGCTTTTCGTATTCGAAGACGGCGCAGAAGACGTCGGGGACTTCCGAGCCGGTGTTCTTGGCCTTCTGGCCGAAGCAGACGGCGGACTTTACCGGGTAGGAGTTGGTGAACCACTGGACCACGTCCATGAGGTGGGTGCCCTGGTCGGTCATGTTGCCGCCGGAGTAATCCCAGAAATAGCGCCAATAGCGGAAGCGCATGGGCTCGAGGTCGCGGTCTTTGGCGGCGCCCAGGAAGCGTTTCCAATCGAGCTTGCCGGGGAGCGGCGAGTTGTCGAGGGGCTTGGAGACGTTCCAGTTCCACATGGGCTTGACGAGCGTGATTTTGCCGAGGATGCCGCTGTCGACGATCTCCTTGGCTTTGATGACGGATGGAGCGCTGCGGCGCTGCATGCCGATCTGCACGATCTGCGAAGTCTTGCGCACGGCCTGAATCATGCGCTGGCTTTCCTCGAGCGAGTGGGACATGGGCTTTTCGAGGTAGACGTCCTTCTTCGCGTCGAGGGCGGCGAGCAGCATGGGGCAGTGCTGGTGGTCGGGCGAGGCGATGACCACGGCGTCGAGGCCGGGCTGGGCCAGGAGGTCGTGGTAATCGACGTAGCGTTTGGCGGCGGGCGCGGCTTTGAGACCGGCTTCCAGGTTGGGCTCGTAGACTTCGGCGACCGCCACGCACTCGGCGCCGAGCTTGTTGAAATTCTGCTGGAGATACCGGCCGCGGCCGCCGGAGCCGATCAGACCGTATGACAAGCGGTCGTTGGCGCCCCAGGCGCTACGGGGGACGAAGAGCGGCGCCGCAGCCAGCGCCGAGACGAGAAACTCTCTGCGATCGCGATCCATGGTGAACAGTGTAACGCCGGGCGGGGGGTGGTGGGGTTTCGGTTTATCGCACCGCCGAGACGCCGGGACGCGGAGTAAGAGAAAGTCAAAAACCGGAGAACGCCGAGGGGGCGGAGCGCGCCGGGAAGACCATACGGGGCGCCACATGAGCGGACGTCATGTTGGATGCCGATCTGCTGCAAGCCGGCCCGCAACAGCATTTGCCGCGCGCCAAAACCCGGAGCCTTCGCGCCAAGCGGCTCCTTCGCACGGCCCGTGCGGGGTCACGTTCGGCGAGCAAAACCGGGTCAATTCCCGTGAGCGCCGAAGGCCGGTCAAGGGGCCGCCAATCCTGGCCGGCGCCGGCCTTCCGGCCGGCTTCCCGGCTGGTTGGAATACGATACTGAACTTCTGAAATGGAGCTACGCTTCCGATCGGCTAGTCCCGTGCTGCGGCGAAGCGGAGCATGGACGGCCCGCGGTCCGGCCGCGCGCCACTAGCGCGACGGCACGCGGCGGATCACCCCTCCGCCGATCTCTTCGGGCGTGGCGCGGGTGAACGACTCTTGCGCAGTGGAAGAGGAAGCCGCCGCCTTACGCGACGACCGCGCCTGCGGCTTCTCGGGGGCCGGCGGAACTTCCACGAGATAATCGTAGACTCCGCGCCGTTTCTCGACCGGGTCCGGCGGAATGACGACCCGCCGTTCCAGAATCTTGCAGCCTTCGACGGTCTCGCCAATTTGATGATCGAACCGGGAACGAACCGTTTTGGTCAACATTTTTTCTTGCGCCACTTTGTATCAGTTTACACCGCCGCAGCAGGCAGTGTGCCATCCCGTATACCGCTTGCTTACGCGCGCGGCTCTGTTGGGACGGACTAGCGCTTCAACAACTGGTTGACCGCCTTGCCGTAAACTGGTCTAGCTCTGTTGAAGGAGCGGCCGGCGAGAGCCCCAGCCTCTGGCCCCGGTCTCCCGGCCCCTGTACAATACCCTCATGCTCCACCGCCGCTTTTCGCTCCGCGCCGCCGCGCTGCTGCTCACGGTTCTGCTCCCGGTGTCGTTTGCCCAAACCGGTAAGCGCCCCCTGAACCACCGCGACTACGACAGTTGGAAGACTATCGCCGGCCAACGCCTGTCCAACGATGGCAAGTTTCTGGCCTATAGCGTCTTCCCACAGGACGGCGACGGCGAAGTCGTCATCCGCAATCTGGTCACCGGCAAAGACCAGCACGAGCCCGCCGGCGCGCGCCCCGCTCCTGAGCAGGCCGCGGTTCCCGAAGAAGGACCGCCGCCACCACCGCGGGGCGTGACGATAGCGTTCTCCGCCGACGGCCGCACGCTGGTCTTCTCCACCTTCGCCACCAAGGCGGAGACCGACAAGGCGAAGAAGGAGAAGAAAACCCCGGCGCAAATGCCTAAGGACGGCATGGTGATCGTAGACCTCGCCTCCGGCAAAGCCATGAGGATCGCCCGCGTCAAGCAGTTCACAATGCCCGACAAGTCCGCCGGCTATCTCGCGTATCTGAAGGAGGCGCCCGAGCCGGCTACACCCGCCACCCAACAGCCCAAGCCCGAGGGCGGTGACGCCGACCAGCAGGGCGGGCGCGGTGGCCGCGGTGGCGGCGCCGCGGCCGGAGGCGCTCGCGGCCCACGTCCCGAATTCGGTTCCGACCTGGTCCTCCGCAATCTCTCCGACTCCACCGAGCGCACCTTCGCCGACGTGGTCGAGTTCTCCTTCCCCGAGGACGGTAAGCAACTGGTCTACGCCGTGTCCGCCCGGGATTCGTCGAAGAACGGCGTCTTCGCCGCCCGCATCGGCGCTTCCGACGCGCCGGCCGCTCTGCTCGCCGGCAAGGGCAAGCACCTCAAGCTCACCTGGGACGAGAACCAGACCCAGCTCGCCTTCCTCAGCGACCGTGACGATGCCGCCGCCAAGACCCCGACGTTCAAGCTCTACCGTTGGGATCGTCAGGCCGGCACGGCCACCGAGTTAGCCTCCGCCGCCACGCCCGGCTTCCGCAAAGAATTCGCGATCAGCGACAAGGGCACGCTCAGCTTCTCCAAGGACGGCACCCGGGTGTTCTTCGCCTGTGCGCCGCCGGCGCCCGAAAAGAAAGACGACCCGGCAGCCGGCGCTTCCACCGAAGACAAGGCCATCGTCGACCTCTGGTCGTACAAGGACGACTACATCCAGCCGATCCAAAAGATCCGCGCCGCGCGCGACCGCGACCGTACCTTCACCGCCGCCTATCTCATCCCGGAAAAGAAGGTCGTCCAGTTGGCCGACAACCAACTGGCGGACGTCACTCCGTCGGAAAGCCCGCAATGGGTCCTCGGCACTGACGATCGCGAATACCGGCGGCTCGCCGACTTCGACGAGCGTTACGCCGACGCCTACGTGATCGATGTCAACACCGGCGCCCGCAAGCTGATCTCCAAGAAGAACCACGGCGCCGTGAGCTGGTCTCCCTCCGGCCGCTACCTGCTGTCGTTCAATGGCAAAGACTGGGAAACGATCTCGGTTCCCGACGGCAAGACGGTCAACCTGACGGCCAACCTGCCGGTGAGATTCTGGAACGAGGAGACCGATACGCCGAGCACCCCGGGCTCCTACGGCAATGCCGGATGGACCAAGGACGGCCAGTCGGTTCTGCTCTACGATAAGTACGACATCTGGCGCGTCTCGCCCGACGGGTCCGGCGCCAAGAACATTACCGCCGGCTACGGCCGGCAGCACGACCTGCGGCTGCGCTACATCCGCACCGAGGCCGAGAACCCGCGCGAGCGCTGGATCGACTCTTCGAAGCCGGTGATGCTCCAGGCCGAGAACCTCAAAACATGGGAGAGCGGCTTCTTCCGCGCGTCGCTCGACGGCGGAGAGCCACAACAACTCCTGATGGCCAACAAGAATTTCTCGCCGCCGGTGAAGGCCAAAGACGCCGACGTCTACCTGCTCGCCGGGCAGAACTTTAACGAGTTCCCCGACCTGGTCACCACCAACAACACCTTCAAGGAGCTGCGCAAGGTCTCCAACGCCAACCCGCAAAAGGCGCAGCTCGTGTGGGGCACTTCCGAAGTGGCCGAGTTCAAGAACATCGACGGCGTGCCGCTCACCGCCGCCCTCTACAAACCGGAGAACTTCGACCCGCGCAAGAAGTACCCGCTCATGGTCTACATCTACGAGAAGCTCACGCAGAACGTGAACCGCTTCGTGAACCCCGCCCCGGGCACTTCCATCAACATCAGCTATTACGTGAGCAACGGCTACCTGGTGCTCGAGCCCGATATCGTCTACACCACCGGCTACCCTGGGCAGAGCGCGCTCAAGTGCGTGCTCCCCGCCATCCAGAGCATCGTCGATAAGGGCATCGTCGACGAGAAAGCCATCGGCATCCAGGGCCACAGTTGGGGCGGATACCAGATCGCCTACATGGTGACCCAGACCAACCGCTTCCGCGCGGTCGCGGCGGGCGCGCCGGTGGTCAACATGATCAGCGCCTACGACGGCATCCGCTGGGGCACCGGACTGACGCGCCAGTTCCAATACGAGCGCACGCAGAGCCGCATCGGCGGGTCCATCTGGCAGTACCCCACGCGCTTCATCGAGAACTCGCCGATCTTCTGGGCCGACCGCGTGCAGACGCCGGTGATGATTCTCCAGAACGATGGCGACGACGCCGTGCCGTGGTATCAGGGCATCGAATTCTTCCTGGCGCTCCGCCGGTTGGGCAAGGAAGTCTACATGTTCAACTACAACGGCCAGCCCCACGGCCTGCGCAATCGGGCCGACCAGAAGGACTACACGATCCGGCTGCAACAATACTTCGACCATTACTTGAAGGGCGCGCCCACACCCGATTGGATGGAAAAGGGCGTCCCGTACCTGGAGCGCGACCGCACGGCATTATCGACGCTGGGTCGGTAGGACGGGCCTGCGTTTCATCGGCGTCCTGGGGCAGGGATCGGGCTGGGCTTCGGCACAAGCCGGACTCAGGTGGATGGGCGGTCGCGGCTTCGTTGGCGGGCTCCGGCGATTGATCCGGCGGGTCGGACCCGGGAGCGGCGGCTTCGCAGGGCTGCGGCTCCGGTATACGCGCGGAAACGTTCTTTTCGAGTTT
>JBGPKH010000024.1:0-30048 GCA_041485845.1 Bryobacteraceae bacterium | reverse complement strand
CTCGCATGCGCTCTGGCGGCGCTGTGGCTGGCTTCGCCCGCGCTGGCCGGCGATCCGTTGCGGGCCACGCACGATGCAGTGTTCGCCTCGTATCTGCCGGTGAACGACGTGCCGGACAAGCCGCAGGTGGCGGCCATGCTCCAGCAAGCCAGGGACGGGATGTGGTCGGTGGCCGGCCAGGCGCCGTCGTTTCGCGCGCTGCTCACGCGGTTGGCCGATCTGCGGAGCTTCGGCGCGGCCTGCGGCATGTCCGATTTCCTGAGGACCGCGGGCGCGACGGCATTCGATCGACTCCCCGCAGCGCAGCAGACGCGCGCGCTTATCCTGCTGCACACCTGCTCGTCCAATGAGCCCAGGCGCCTGGCGATGAACATCCGGAACCTGTATTTGCGGCAGACGTATGGCGCGCTGCAGGAGCCGCTCACCGGGGTCAGGCTGAACTTGTACGCGCCGGATGCGTTCATCCAGTCGCACACACCCAAACTCCCTCCCACGCGGCTGCGCTACGACCGCGAGAAGGAGGAGGTGACTCACCGCGATGGCGAAATCGACTACCTGATTGTGGGCAGCGGGCCGGCCGGCGCGGTGCTGGCGCACGAACTGCGGCGCGGTGGCAAGCGCGTGGTGCTGCTGGAACGCGGCTCGTTCACCGTGCCCGGCGCGATGGAGACGAGGCTGATCGACGAGCTGAAGGAGAGCAACGGCACGCGGACTTCGGCCGATGGAGCGATCTTCATTCGCAACGGGATGGCGGTTGGCGGCGGGTCGCTGGTGAATGTCGATTTGTGTTTCGCGCCCACGCTGCCGAGTATTCAGGCGAAGATTGCCGGCTGGCGGCGCGAGGGGCGGATCGGAAACGGCGAATTTACGCTCGATCAGTTGGCCAGGGCGTACGAGTGGGTGAAGCCGGCGGTGGGCACCCGAGTGCTCTCGGAGCGCGAGATCAACGCCAACAACCGGACGTTGTGGGACGGCGCGAAGAGCCTGGGACTGCATCCGAAGCTGTACGACCTGAACACCTGGCCTCCCGGCCAATCGCCATATCCGGTCACGGATAAACGGTCGGCCGCGAGCGAGTTGATCCTCAAGGCGCTGGTGGACGAGCGGAATCCGCTCAGCATGATTCCCGATGCCGGCGTGCGGCGCGTGGTGTTCGACGGCCGGTGGAAGGCGCAAGGGGTCGAAGTGTTGGTGCGGCGGGCGTTGGAACGGTCCGGCGTGCTTGGGGATCCGAACGGGCTGGGGATTTCCGCGGGAAAGCTGGTGACGATACGGGCGCGCCAGGTGATCCTGTCTGCCGGAGCGCTGGGGTCGGCCACGATTCTGCTGCGGTCCAAGGTGCCCAACGGCCAGATCGGACGGGGCGCGGTGTTGCACGCCTCGATGCCGGTGATGGGCCTGTTCGACCACACTATCGATGCGCTCTCGGGCACGCAGGCCTCGGTGTTCGTGGACGACTACCTGGTGACGGAGGGATTCGCGCTGGAGGCGATGTCGGCGGAGCCGCTGTACGCGGCAGTGATGTCGCCGGGGCCGCCGCGGCATTCCTTCGAGATGCTGATGGCGTACCGCAATCTCGCGGGGTTCGGCGTGATGCTGGTGGATACGCCCTCGCCGCAGAATCGCGTGGTCCTGGATGCCAGCGGCGAGCCGCAGATTGAATACACGCTTTCGGAGGCCGACAAGCAGCGGTTCCGCCGGGGCGTGGCGCTGGCCGTGCGCGCGATGTTCCGGGCGGGCGCGAAGAAGGTGTACCTGCCGACCACCGAGGATATTCTAGGCGGGAGGTCGAAGGACGAGTTGCGGGAGACGGTTCTGACTGACATCCGGCAGGCGGATCTGGTGGAAAAGAGACTGCGCTTCATTCCCAATCGGACGCTGGTGACTTCGGCGCACTTGCAGGCTACCAATAAGATGGGGACCAGGGCTGGAAACAGCGTGGTGTCCGGGGATTTTCGGGTGTGGGGGACGGAAGGGCTCTACGTGGTGGATGTGAGCGTGTTTCCGACGTCGATCGGGGCGAATCCCATGCAGAGCATTTACACGTTCGCGAAGATCTTTGCGGACAAGAAATTGATTGAGCCGCAGATGAACGCAGATGAACGCAGATAAGACAATGGAGTTATCCGCGTTCATCTGCGTTTATCTGCGGCCGGATTTCTTTAGCCGTTGTTGCCTTTGCGTCGCTGCATGCGCTGCTGGACCCTCTGCCGCATCTGGTCGGCTTTGGTGCGCTGGTCGGGAGTGAGGTTGCTGTAGAATTTCGCCATCGATTCCGCGCGGATCGCGGCCGCCTGTCCCTGCAAGGTCCCCTGCCGGCTGGCGAGCGATTGGATTTGCGCGGTGTCGTTGGCCTTCACCGCGGTGGCCATCGCCTCGCGGTTCTGCTGCAACTGCTGGCGGATGGGTGCGGAGTTCTGCCTGGCCTGCTGGAAGATGGTCTTGGCCTGCTGCTTTTGGGCGGCGGTCAGATCCAGGGTTTTCATAACTCTGCGCCGCACCATGGCTCGCGGTTTGATCTTGCCGGGTGCGGGCGCCGGAGCTTGCGCGAATGCCATTCCCGCGGCGAGCGCCGCCGCTGCCACGAATTTCAAATACTTTGTCATGGGGTCAGTTACCTCGTTCGCTTTACTGAACCCCAAAGAGCCCCGGTGGTTGCGGTCCGTCCGCCGGTTTACGAACTCTTACAATCGCCAGACCAACCCTTACGCGCGTTCGAATCCGCGCGTGGTAAATTTTAGCCGTGCCCATCTTACTCATTGACGACGACGCGGAGCTCTGCTCTCTCCTGATCGAGTTTTTGAAGCGGGAAGGGTTCAGCGTGGAATGCGAGCACGAAGGGCGCCGCGGACTGGAAAAGGCGCTCCAGCCGGGCGTGGACCTGGTGGTGCTCGACGTCATGCTGCCGGGCATCGACGGCTTCGAGATTTTGCGCCGCTTGCGCCAGCGCAGCAAGGTCCCGGTGATCATGCTGACGGCGCGCGGCGAAGACGTGGACCGCATCATCGGGCTGGAACTGGGGGCCGACGACTATCTGCCGAAGCCGTTCAACCCGCGCGAGCTGGCGGCCCGAATCCGCGCCATCCTGCGGCGCTACGGGCCGCGCAGCGAGCCGCCGTCCAGCCGTCTGGAAGTGAACGGCGTGATCCTCGATCCCGGCACGCGCGAAGTCTTCTCCAACGGCCAGTACGTGGAGCTCACGACCTTCGAGTTCGACACCCTGGAAATGCTGATGCGCTCCGCCGGCCGGGTCCTGTCGCGCGACGCCCTGATGGAAAATTTCTACAACCGCAAGGCAACCGCCTTCGACCGGTCTATCGACATGCACATCAGCCACCTGCGGAAGAAGCTCGATCGGGGCGAAAACCTGATTAAGACCATTCGCGGAGTGGGCTACCAGTTCGCCCGCACGCCGGAGGACGCCGCCGCCGAATGAGGACGCTCTTTGCCAAGATCCTGCTGTGGTTCTGGTGCACGCTGGCCATCTTTGTGGTGGGGTCGGCGTTCATTTCGGCGCTCAGCGTCAATCAGAACGCTTCCGACCAGCAGGCTCCCGGCGCGCGCCTGGTGAAGTTTCAACTGGAAGAAGCCCGCGTCACCTATGAAACCGGGGGCCGGCCGGCGTTGCAGTCCTTCATGGAAAATCTGCGACAGATCTACGAGGCGAAGGGAATCCTGAGCGACGAGAACGGCCGCGACCTGCTGACCGGCGAGGATCGCTCCGGCCTGGTGCGCCGGGCGCGGCGTCGAAGCGCGTTTCCGTTCATCGGCGCGGGTGACGGCATGGTGGCGCGCGTCGCCGATGACGGAAAGTACTGGTTCTTCCTGATCGTGCCGCGGCGAACGCCAGGGGCGTGGTTCCTGATGCCGGAGCACCTGTTCATGATGGCGGCGGCGATCGTGCTGTGCTATTGGCTGGCCTTCCACCTGACCAGTCCGCTGCGCGCCATCCAGAAAGCGGTGGCGCGATTCGGCCGCGGCGATTTTTCGGCGCGGGTGAACTCCACGCGCCGCGACGAGATGGGACAGCTTGCGCGCACGTTCGACCGCATGGCGAGCCGTATCGAAACGCTGCTCGAGGCGGAGCGCCGCCTGCTGCTCGACATCTCGCACGAGCTGCGCTCGCCGCTGGCGCGGCTGGGCGTGGCGGTGGAACTGGCGCGCTCGGGCGAGGATCTCAACTCCGCGCTCAATCGCATCCAGAAGGAGTCCGATCGGTTGAACGCGCTGGTAGGGCAGCTTCTTCAGGTGACGCGCGCGGAGGGCGATCCGGCATCGCTCGGCCGCCACCCGGTGCGGCTGGATGAGCTGGTGCAACAACTGGTGGACGACGCTGCCATCGAGGCGGCCGCGCACGGATGCCGTCTGGTCTATGACCGGCGCGAGCCGGTTACCGTCGAAGGCGATCCCGAACTGCTGCGGCGCGCGGTGGAGAACGTGATTCGCAACGCCATCCGCTACGCGCCACGCGGATCTTCCGTGGAAGTCTCGCTGGCGCGCAACAACGGCGCGGCGGTAATGAATGTGCGCGATCGCGGACCGGGTGTGCCCGAGGAGGCGCTGCCGCGGCTGTTCGATCCGTTCTACCGGGTGGAAAGCCATCGCGACCGATCGAGCGGCGGCATCGGACTGGGACTTTCGATTGCGCGCCGCGCGATCGAGCTGCACAAGGGGTCCATCCGGGCCAGGAATGCGCAGCCCGGCCTGGCGGTGGAACTGCTGCTGCCAGTGGCGAATGCGAATCCTGGCGCCTAACCTAGCCCGAAGTTCCAGCGCCGATTTTGTCAACCCTTGTTTTCTGGCTCTGAGCAGGAATCTGAAAATTACCCCGGTCTTATTGAATTTCCGCGATCGGGACGATCGCCCTCGCGCTCGCTCAGCTTGCCAATTCGTTCCCGATATTCGAGACGCGCCACATCCGCGCACACTACGCCACGGAGCCAGAGCAACCTCTTTGAGAATCCTGACGAAAGCGACTATCCTATGATAGGAGCGAGGCGCCTTATGAGCCGGACTATCGAACTGCCGGACGAACTTTACCGGAACCTGGAACGGGCCGCCCGGGAGAACGGTCTTACCCCCGAAGGCTGGATCGCCGCAACTCTGACTGCCAACTCTGGATCGCTCGAAAATCGTCCGTTGGCTGAGTCCCTCCAGGACCTTCTCGGCGTCGTCAATAGCGCGGAAGAGCCGCGGAGCGGCCGCACTCGAACGCCAGTGGGCGAACTTGTCGCCGCGAAGCTCGAGAGTCAAGGACTTCGGAGACCGTGAGCACCTTGGCTGACGCGGGTCCCCTGGTTGCGTTGATTGATCGCGGCCAGGGGGAAGTACACCGCACGGGCGTCGCCACCCTGCGTACCATTTCCAGTCCCCTCGTGACCACATGGCCCTGCTTGACAGAGGCCACGTACTTTCTCGGTGACCTCAAAGGATGGACTGGCCAAGAAACTCTCTGGCAGTTCGTTGAGCGTGGCTCTTTGAGAATTCACCAGCCGGCGGAATCTGAGACTTCTCGGATCAGGGCGCTTATGCAGAAGTACGCCGACACCCCGATGGATCTTGCGGATGCTTCGCTCGTTGCCGCGGCTGAAGCTCAACGACTCCACCGCATTTTCACACTGGACCGTGACTTTCGGGTATACCGGATCGACGGCATCACTCCGTTTGAGGTGGTGCCTTGAACCGAATTAACCCGAAACCTCAGGCCCTTATTTTTCGTCGAATGAACATGTTAAGCCGCTCTTTTGCCACGCCTCGATACTTCCTTTTGCCATTTATTCTGTGTAGCTTGCCCGCCTTTGGCCAGTTTATTCCGAACCGCTATACCGTGATCCTGGAAGATCCTCCGGTGGCCTCCCGCTTTGCCGGCCTGGAACTGATGCGGGGCGCGCCGGCGGTGGCGTACCGGCTGCAGATCGAAGGGAAGCAGGCGGCCATCGTGCGGGAAATCGAGTCGCGCCAAATCAAGGTCACGGGGACCGAGTCCACGCTGCTGAACGCTATCTTTGTGAGCGCCACGCCGGATCGTCTGGCGGAATTACAGAGCCTTCCGGGGGTCCTCGGCATCCGCCCGATGCGGCGTTTCAAGCCGTCCATGAACAAGGCTGTGCAACTCATGAACGCGCCGGCCGCCTGGAACGTGCTCGGCGGACAGGGCAACGCCGGAAAGGGAATCAAAATCGCGATTCTCGACTCCGGCATCGACCAGACCCATCCGGCGTTTCAGGATTCCACGCTGACCGTGCCGGCGGGCTTTCCCAAGTGTACGGCGGGCCACCCGGAAGACTGCGCGTACACCAACAACAAGGTAATCGTGGCGCGCAGCTATGTTCGGGATCTCGCGATGTCTTTCGTGACCGACCCGAAGAATCCGGCGGCGCAATCGATCCCCGACGACTATTCGCCGCGCGATCGCCTTGGCCATGGGACTGCAACCGCGTCGGTCGCCGCGGGGAATACGAATACCGGCACCGTGACTTTCACGGGTATGGCTCCCAAGGCATTCCTCGGCAACTACAAGATCTCGGGATCGCCTGGGGTGAACGACGGTACGGACGACCAGGTGCTGATCGAGGCAGTGAAGGATGCCCTCAGCGATGGCATGGATGTCGCGAGCCTGTCGTTCGGTGGAATCGCGTTGACGGGCGCGCTCGACACCGGGACAGTCTGCGGAGTCGCGGCGGGAGTCGCTTGCGATCCGGTAGCGGCCGCGTATGAGGCGGCGGCAAAGGCCGGAATGATCATTGTCGTCGCGGCCGGCAACGCGGGAAACGAGGCCTACTTCAACGGCGGTCAATATCCGTACTTCGACTCTATTTCGTCGCCGGCCACGGCGCCATCCGTGATCGCGGTGACCGCCACAACGAACTCACATTTGATGACCCCGAGCGTCAGCGTAAATGCCGCGAGCGCGCCGTCGAGCCTTAAAGGAGTCGCGGCAGAAGTTACCGACGCGAGCTTCGCCCCCTCTCAGCTTGGGGCCAATACGGGACCCCTGGTGGACGTCACCACGCTGGGCAACGACGGGCTGGCTTGCACGGCGCTGCCTGCTTTTTCCCTGCTCGGTTCCTACGCGTTGATCCAGCGCGGCACGTGCAGCTTCGCTTCGAAGGCGAGCAATGCGCAGTTGGCCGGCGCCACCGGCGTGATCTTTTATATGGCGGATTCCGCGCCGCTGATCAGCCCCTCGGGACTTTCATTTACGGGGCCTGCTGTCATGATTTCGAACGCCGATGGCGTGGCGCTTCAGACCTATATCAAGGCCAACGCGGGCCAGACGGTCACCATCGATCTCGCCGGCCTGGAGACCGACGCGAATACTTACAGCCAGTCGAATGGGCTCAGCCCCGCCGGCCCCAATCAGCTTGCCAGCTATTCCTCTTTCGGCCCTGCTCCGGATGGAATTATCAAGCCCGACCTGGCAGCGGTCGGAGGGTTTGACTCGCAACTGACGTTTCCGATCTCCTCCGGCCTGTACATGGCGGCCCAGAACTACGACCCGCAAGGCGAACTCTACAGCACGAATCGTTATATTGCCGCGGATGGCACGAGCTTCTCGACACCGATTGTGGCAGGCGCCGCGGCGCTGGTAAAACAGGCTCATCCGAATTACACAGGGACGCAGGTCAAGTCGGCCCTGCTGAACTCCGCCGCCCAGGATGTGACGGTCGACGACTTCGGCGACGTCGTGGATGTCGAGGGGTTGGGAGCCGGCCGCCTCGATGCGGGAGCAGCCGTCAACGCCACTGTCACCGCCGAGCCGTCTACGATTTCGCTGGGGTTTGTGAAGACTGGAGGGCTGCCGGTCAACCGGACGATCACCATCGCCAATCGGGGTACGGCGGCGGTGACCCTCACGGCGGCGGTGGCGGCGAACACCACGGTAGCGGGAATCACCGTAGCAGTTGACAAGCCGAGCATCACACTCGCGGCGGGGGCCAACACCACACTCGCGGTGACTTTGTCGGGCACTGTGCCGGCCGCCGGCTCTTACTCCGGCGCTGTCACCCTGAAGGCCACCGGCGTTTCGCTGCGCCTGCCGTACCTGTTCATTGTGGGCGACGGGGTGGCCTACAATGCCAATCCGATTTTCCCGTTTGCGTTCGGGACGCCCGGCACGGATGGCGGCACACTCGCGGTCCATGTGGTCGACCAGTTCGGGGCGCCGGTCGTCGGGAGCCCGGTGTCGTTCTCCGTTTCGCCGAGAGGCTCGCTGACGTTGCAGAGTGTTTCGGGCGAGCCTGCGTGCTCACCGAACAACACCCCGGTGTCCACGTCGTGCAACACCGACAACTACGGGATCGCCTACGTCGAAGCGATACTTGGTTCGTCGATCAGCAACCCGACGATCACCGCCAGGGCGGCCGGCACTACGTTCCAGTTAGGCGCTTTCATCATCGCGCAACCGCAGATCAAGGCGACGGGCGGGGTGGTGAATGCGGCGAATTTCCAGAGCCCTGTGGCCCCCGGGTCGTACGTGACGATCTTCGGATCGAACCTGGTGGACGCCGATTTTCTCACCAACTCCAGCGGCGATCTGGAAACTACGCCGATTCTTCCGTTATCGCTCGATTTCGCGAACGTCAGCTTCGATGCGCCCTCGGCGGGGATCAGCGTTCCCGGGTGTTTGAGCTTCGTGAGCCCGGGCCAGATCAATTTGCAGGCGCCCTGGGAGTTGCAGGGGCAATCGTCCGCGCAGGTCAAGGTGATCGTGGACGGGGGAATCTTCGGAAACGTGGTCACGGCGACGCTCGCAGACTACACGCCGTCGTTTTTCGAAGGAAACGGCATCGTGGCGGCGGTCAATGCCACGCAGGGAAACATTGTCACGGCAAACACTCCAGTGCGCCCCGGGGACGTGGTGGAACTGTTCGGGAACGGATTGGGCCCGGTGAACAATCAACCTGCGAGCTGTACTCCGGCGTCCGCCAATCCGCTGTCCACCACCAAGACGCAGCCGGTGGTGACCGTCGGCGGACAGCAGGCGGCGGTCTCGTTCAGCGGACTGGCGCCCGGATTCCCCGGGCTATACCAGATCAACGTGACGATTCCCGCCGGGGTCGCGGCCGGAACTCCGTCGATCACGGTGGCGATCGGCGGCCAGACGTCCAAGGCGTCGACCATTCCCGTAAAGTAGGCCGGCCTCTTCCTGGTATACTCGTCATTCTCCCTATGGCGAACCCGAAATACACGGTTTCCGACAAGCCGGTCCCGGTTGCCGAACTGGTGGCCACGCTCAGCGACGGCGCCAAGGTCAAACGGCGCACGCCGCGCATGCGCGCCTGCAACGAGAAAGACGAAAAGGGCAAGCTTTGCGCCGGCCATCTGAAGCGCTGGTACTTTTTCGGCGACGAGGTCAAGAAAAAGTTCGGACCCGATGCCGAAGTGTACCGGTGTGAGCACTGCAAGACGCTGTATTTGCCGAATCCGGAAGAAGAGCCGCGGACGGGGACGTTGAGCTATTGACGATGGCCGAGCTTCGCTCGGCTGGCCGATTGACAATCGGCCGCAGGTTGACAACCTGCCCCACAAAAGAAAAACCGCACCGGATCGGCCCCATGGCTTTCGGGACTCAATCCGATGCGGCTCGCCCAAGTTGGGCTGGGATCCGGCGTCGGGCTATCTGGTGATCAGCTTATGTCGGTCCATTCCTGGTCAGGTCCGCGTCCAATTGTTCTCCTTACCAAAAATGCCAGACAACAACCGCTACCCGTGATCCACGGAGAGATCGTATGAAAACGTTGACAAAAAAACCCCTCTGCGACAACCAACAAGGGAAGAATAGTGAGCTAAAACTATTGCAAACATCGGCTCCCGCAAGCACGCTGTCTCTTCGGCTCACTCTTCTTCCGCCTGCCTGTTGCAGCAGAGGGCAGGTTTGAAAGTTACTTCGCCAATTCAGAACCATGATTAGCAATCGGATACCCAAGTGTCAATCGCTGGACGCCCTTTGGAATCAAATATTTTCAGGACCGTGCCCGCGGCGCCCTGTGGACTGGTGGGCAGGCAGTGTGTCGCTATGACACAATCGGGACTGTGCGGCCCCTCTTCTGCATAATTCTCCTTAGTGCCATCCCCCTCGGTGCGCAGTCCGGCGACCCGGTAGCCGTCGCCACCGAGCATCCCCGCCTCATGCTGCGGCCCTCCCGGCTCCGCCTGCTCAAGCGCGAGCGCGAGCGCAAGTCCCCCCGGTGGCAGCAGTTCGAGGCCTTCGTCGCGGGCAAGGCCCCTATGCCGGAACCCGGCTTTGCACAGGCGCTGTATTACCAGATCTCCGCAGATGCCGAGGCCGGACGGCAGGCCGTCGCCTGGGCGCTCGGTCCGGGAAGTGACGTGCGCCAACAGGCCATCGTGTTCGACTGGTGCCAGGAAGTGCTCACCGAGGCGCAACGCCGCGACCTCGGGGCGCGGCTCGAAAAGGCCATCACCGCCCCGCCTTCCGACGACAGTATCGTTACCGTGCGGTCGCGGACCATGGCCGCCATTGCGCTGTACGATCACGTTCCGCAAACACCCCAGCGCGAGCTCGAGCGCGTGGTCCGTGCGTGGTGGGAAGGCAAGATGGCGCCGGCGCTCACCAGCGGCCGCAGCGTGGTGGCCCGCGACGATGCCTATGCCCTCTTCGAGCTGCTGCACGCGGTGCGCGACAACACGCTTCTCGATCTTCGCGAATCCGCCGCGCACTTCTTCAAGGACTTCCCCATCGAACACCTGGTGAGCTACTACCCGGCGACCTATGAAGGCCCGGACGGCGAATATTATATCGGCGCCGAGCGCAAGCCCGGGGAGCCCGACGTGCGCCTGGCGAACTTGTCGCGCGTGGCGCAACTCGCCATGGTGGCGTACGACACCAACGCTCCCTACGCCCAGGTGCTCCAGGGCTGGCTGATGCACGACCGGTTCATGCTCCACGGCACCTTCGGTACGCCTTACGAGTTCCTGTGGGCCAATCCCTATCAGCCCGGCCTCAGTTACTACCTGGTGCCGCTGGTCTACTACAATCCGGAGTTCGGCAAGCTCTTCGTGCGCTCGAGCTGGGAAGAATCCGCCAGGTGGTTCGGTTATTTCGACGGCGTGATGCAGTTGTTCGAGGACGGTCGCGCGACCCTGGTCGATCCGCAGCGCGCCGCGGCCCCCATCTCGCTGGCGGAGGCGGTGGTGTTGCTGGGGCAGAGCTCGCGCACCTTCCGCCTCACGATCGAGGATGAGCAGCCCGTCTTCATCGTGGGCCTGGAGCCGCGCCACACTTATCAAGTGGAGATCGACGATGAGGAGCTGTTCGAAGCCGCCACGGACCCGGGGGGCATCCTCCAACTGGAATTGCCCCGCGGCAAAGACGTCGGAGTGCGGTTAAAGTAGAACGGTGCCCCTCTTCTCCGCTTCCGGCATCAGCAAATCGTTTGCCGGAGTCCAGGCGCTCAAGGGCGTCTCGTTCGAGCTCCGCGAGGGCGAGGTGCATGCCCTGATCGGGGAGAACGGCGCCGGCAAATCGACGCTCATCCAAGTGATGACTGGCGCGCTCACGCCGGATTCCGGTACCCTCACCCTGAACGGACATCTCCTCACGCACCACAGCCCGGCCCACTCGCGCGCGCTGGGAATCGCCGTGGTCTACCAGCAGCCGGCGCTTTTCCCGCACCTCACGGTCGCCGAGAACATTGCCCTTTCGCTCGAGAGCGCGGGCATGTGGCGGCGGATCGACTGGAGGGCTCGGGTCACGCGCGCCAACCAACTGCTGGAACGCGCCGGCGCCGCGATCCGCCCCGGCCGGCTGGTCGCCACGCTGAGCATGCCGGAGCAGCAGATCGTCGAAATCGCCAAGGCCATCGGCGCGGATGCCAAGGTGCTGATCCTGGACGAGCCCACGGCGTCGCTGACCGGGCGGGAATTGGACAGCCTCTTCCGCGTCATCGCCTCGCTGCGCGGCGATGGTGTCGGGATCGTCTATATTTCGCATCGCCTGGAAGAGATCTCGACCATCGCCGACCGCGTGACCGTGTTGCGCGACGGCCAGACCATCGACACGCGCAAAGTTAGCGAAGTCGATCGCGCGGAGCTCATCCGCCTCATGGTGGGCCGCGAAGTCTCCGCGATTTTCCCCAAGCGCCAGGTCCTTGCCGGAGACGACGTCCCTCTCGGCGGCGTGGTGCTCGAGACGCGCGGCCTTTCGAGTCGGGCCGCCGGCATCCGCGATGTGTCGCTGGCGGTGCGGAGCGGCGAGATCCTGGGCCTGGCCGGGCTGGTGGGCTCGGGGCGCACGCAGCTCGCCGAAACCCTCTTCGGTCTGACTCCGGCGGATGGCGGCGAAATCCTGCTGCGCGGACAGGCGGTGCGCATCCACTCGCCCGCCGGCGCCATCGGGCTCCATATGGGCTATGTCCCCGAGGACCGGCGGCAGCACGGCGTAGTGCTCGATCTGCCGATCGCCGCCAACACCAGCCTGGCGTGCCTGCCGGCCGTCTCGCGCCGCGGCATGATCGACAATGTCCGCGAGCGCCGCCTCGCCCGCGGCTACGTGGAGCAGTTGCGCATCAAGACCGGCTCCATTTACGCGGAGACCGGCTCCCTTTCCGGCGGCAATCAGCAGAAGGTGGCGCTGGCGCGATGGCTGGCGATTCATCCTACGGTGCTGATCCTGGATGAGCCGACACAGGGCGTGGACGTCGGCTCGAAATCCGAGATCCACCGGATCATGATCGATTTGGCGGAACAGGGCGTAGCGATCGTCATGATTTCTTCGGAGCTGCCGGAGATCCTGGGGATGAGCGACCGCATTGCCGTGATGCACGCCGGCGCCGTCGCGGGAGTGCTCTCGCGGGAGGAGGCCACGCAGCACAACATCATGCACCTGGCGCTGGGCGGGGCTGCCGCATGAGCCATCACCGCCGCGAAATCTCGCTGGTGGCCGCCATCCTGGCGCTGTCGGCGGTCCTGGCCATCGTCGCCCCCGGCTTCTTCGCCATTGGCAATCTGCGCGACCTGCTGATGGCCAACATGCCGGTGCTGATTGTGGCGCTGGGCATGACGCTGGTGATCCTCACGGGGCAGATCGATATTTCCGTGGGTTCGCAATTCGCGATATGCAGTGTGGCCGCGGGCGTCTTCGCGAAGCTCGGCCTGCCCACGCCCGCCGCCGGAGCCGCGGCCTGCCTGGCCGGCGCGATTATGGGCTCGATCAACGGTGTGCTGGTGGCTTACGCGCGCATTCCCGCCATCGTGGTCACGCTGGCGGTGATGGTGGCGCTGCGCGACGGTCTCCGCTGGATCACGCAAGGCGCCTGGGTCCAGGACCTGCCGCAATCCTTTCAGTGGTTCGGCGCATCGCAATCCGCCAGCGAGTTCGTCACCATCGGCGTCGCCACGATCCTGCTGGCGTCGGCCGGCTGGGGCCTGCGCAACCTGGCCGCCGGCCGCGCGGTATACGCCACCGGGTCGAACGAGAATGCCGCACGACTGGCGGGGATCGACCCGTCTCGTGTGGTCTTCTGCGTGTTCGCGCTCACCGGCGCGCTCACCGGCTGCGCGGCGCTGTTCAACGCCGTGCGCTTCAACCAGGTGCCGAGCAACGCGGGGCTGGGGCTCGAGATGCAGGTGATCGCCGCGGTGATCGTCGGCGGAACTTCGGTGACCGGCGGCCGGGGCACGGTGGCGGGCACACTGCTCGGCGTGATCCTGCTGGGCATGATCGGACCGGCCTTGACCTTCCTGGGAATCAACGCCTACTGGGAACGGGCAATTCAAGGGGGAATCATTCTGGCCGCTGTGGCCATTGACGCCGTGGGGCAGGCTGGCAGCCTGCGGCCGGCTGTCAGCCGGCCCACTTGAGGACTTATGCCGCTGATCGAGCATAGACCCTGGCCTGAGCGCTTCTTCCCCAACGGCGAGTGGGTGCTCCTGCTCGCTTTGGCCCTGGAGGTCGGCGCCTTCACGGCCCTCGGCGAGAACTTTTTCTCGTGGGCGAATTTCTTCGAGGTGGTGCGCCTGAGCGTGGAGCTCGGGCTTCTGGCGCTGGCGCTCACGCCGGTCATGATCACGGGAGGAATAGATCTCTCGGTTGGCTCAATGATGGGGTTGGCGGCCGTGGTCTTCGGCGCCGTGTGGCAGGAACTGGGCCTTCCCATCGCCGCTGCCGTACTCGTGGCGTTGCTGGTAGGCGCCGCCGGAGGGGCGTTGAATGCGCTGCTCATCACCCGCCTCGACATCCCGCCGATCATCGTCACGCTCGGCTCGTTCTCCATGTTCCGCGGCATCGCCCAAGGCATCACCCACGGCGCGGTCAACTACACCGGCTTCCCGCGCTCCTTCCTGCAACTCGGACAGGGATATCTGTGGGGCGTGATTCCAGTTCAGTTTCCCATCCTGTTGCTGGCGCTGATTGGTTACGGGGTGCTCCTGCACCGCTCCGCCATCGGCCGCACCCTCTATGCGATCGGCTTCAGCGCAGGTGGAGCGCGCTACGCCGGCATTCCCGTGCGGCGCCGCATCGCGCTCGCTTATCTGCTTTCCGGCCTCGTCTCGAGTTTGGCCGCCATCATCTACGTGGCGCACCTCGGGCAGGCCAAGTCCGACGCCGGCACCGGCTATGAGCTGGCGGCCATCACCGCGGTGGTGCTGGGCGGCACTTCGGTATTCGGCGGGCGCGGCACGGTCTGGGGAACGCTGTTCGGACTGTTCTCGATCTCGGTCTTGCAGAACGGGCTGCGTCTGGCCGCGCTGCCGTCCGAACTGACCGGAGTCCTGACGGGAGCGGTCCTGATTCTCGCCATCGGACTGGGCCGCCTGCGAGCACGCCCACCGCATTCCGCGCTAACATTACATTCACACTCGACAGCCGAGGAAGCCCCTGAGATGAGGAATTCTCAACTTGCCGTGCTCTGCGCGGTGATACTCGCCGGCTCGCTGATCGTAGCCGTGACGAACGTCTGGCTGGTGCATTCGCTACGTTCCGGCGGCTCCGCCGCTCCGGCCGCCGCCACCGGGGGCGCGCATCGCCTGGTGATCGCCGTCATGCCCAAAGCCAAGGGCGATCCCTACTTCGTGAGCTGCCGCGCCGGCGCCGAAGAGGCCGCTCGCGAGGCTAACGTGGAATTGATCTGGGACGGCCCCACAGGGCTCGACCCGGCCAAGCAGAACGAGGTGGTGGAGGGCTGGATCACCCGCCACGTGGACGCCATCGCGGTGAGCGTGGAAAACCAGGCCGGCATCTCGACCGTGCTGCGCAAGGCGCGCGAGCGCGGAATCAAGGTCACCACCTGGGATGCCGACGCCGCCCCCGACGCGCGCGACTTTTTCATCAACCAGGCAACTCCCGAGGGCATCGGCAATACCCTCACCGATGAAGCCGCGCGGCTGCTGAACGGCAAGGGCGATTTCGTGGTCATTACCGGCGCGCTGAGCGCGGCCAATCAAAACCTGTGGATCGCGGCCATCCGGGCGCGCCTCGCCGCCAAGTATCCCGGCCTGAAGCTGGTCACGGTGCGCCCCAGCGACGACGATCGCGACAAAGCGTTTGCCGAAGCGCAGACCGTCATGAAAGTGTATCCCGGTGTGCGGCTCATGATGGGCATCTCGGCGCCGGCAGTCCCCGGAATGGCTGAAGCCGTGCGGCAGGCCGGCCGGCAGGACGTCAATGTGATCGGGCTGTCGCTGCCCAACCTGAACAAGCGCTACGTCCACGATGGAATCGTGCAGGCGGTGGTCCTGTGGAACACCCGCGACCTCGGCTACCTGACCGTGTATGCTTCCGCGCTGCTGGCCCAAGGCAAGCTGCCCGCGGGAACCGCCTCGTTCCGCGCCGGCCGCCTGGGCAACATCGAGATCCGCGGCGACCAGATCATTCTGGGCAACCCGGTGATCTTCAATCGGGCGAACATCGATCAGTTCGACTTTTGAGAGCATTCAGTTACAATGCCAGGGACGGCCTAAAATTGGATGTCTTCGCCTAACGGAGAGCAGGTCTTTTTCAGCGGCGATGTCACACGAATGGCGGGGGTGACCCTGCACCAACTGCAGTGGCTCGACGAGCGCCAGGTGGTGTCGCCGCTCAAGGAGAACCACCGCCGCCGCTACGGGCTCCAGGAGGTGCTGGAGATCCTCACCGTCGCCGCCCTGCGGCGGAAGGGTCTCTCTTTGCAGAAGATCCGCCGGCTTCTGCGATTGCTGCGCCGCGACCTGGGTCAGCGTTTCGGCGCGATTTCGATCGGGCCGCCCAAGCTCTACCTGCTCACCGACGGCAGTTCGATCCATCTCGAGGAGCAGCAGGGGGTTCTCGATCGGCTGGCGGTCGCCAAGACTCCGATGTACCTGGTGTGCCTGAGCGACCTGTTCAAATCGATCACACCGCACAAGACCGCGCGGCGGAGTAGGACGCGTCAACTGCCGCTGTTCTGAGCTACTCTTCCATCACCTCAATGAGGGGAATCACAATCGATGTGTCGGGAATGAGCAGCGTTTTGTCGGGAACCGCGTTCGGCCCACCAGCCGGCGTCATGAGCTGGCTATCGAGCGTAATCGGATTGATGATCCAGACGTACGGGGCGCCGCATTCCACCAGGTCTTTGGCCTTTTGCCATACGTCGAGCATCCGATCGTTCTCCGAGAGAATCTCGATCCACAAGAGCGGCATGGTCGTGGGGAAACGCTCTTTTGGAGCGGGCAGGGAATACGCACAAACGTCCGGGATCGGGTACCATCCTTCGCGAGCGCATATCCGGAGCTCGGTGTAGGCATGGATCTGCCACTCCTTTCGCCGTCGCCGCAGATAGCTCCCCAACGCCAACTGCAGATCCGCATGCGCATTGTCTCCCAAATTACGCTCCGTCACCACACCATCCCGGTACTCACGGTCCGGGCTGTACGAGGTTTTCAGGTACTCCTCAACCGAGATCAGCGTCCCGACGCTCATGTTCATAAGATATCACTTCACGTACTTTGGCTCCTGCCCCTTGCCCCACGGATCGTATTCCGCCGCGTACCGCACGCGCTCGCCCACAGCCGGATGATCGTACAGCCAGAACTGGATAAACGCGCTCGGGTTCGGATCGGACAGGCTGACTTCGCCCAGAATCTGGAACGCCTCCGCCGCGGCCTGCGGCGAGTTCGGCACGATCCCGTGAATCACCTCCAGCCCGTAGGTATCGGCATTGTGCTCCATCACGCGGCCTATGGAACTCATCGCCGGCTCCGCCAGAAATCCGAAAACCGACACCGCCATCAGCAGTACCGGCAGTGACGCCCAGTCCTCCACGCCACGGATCGACCAGCGCCCACCCCAGCGCGTCAGCGCCCAGTGCATGGAGTGGTAGCCGAGAAAAAGAAACACCAGCAGGATGAGACTGGTTGTGCCGATCCCGATCCACACATGGCCCAGAACGTAGTGCCCCATTTCGTGGCCGAAGACGAAGAGAATCTGGCCGGTGCTCATCTTCTGGATGGTGGTGTCCCACACCACCACGCGCTTCGACGCGCCGATTCCCGCCACATACGCGTTCAGCGATTTCAGTTTCTCGCTGGCCCTCATTTCGTACATACGGCTGCGCGGAATCTCCAGTCCGCCCCGCTCCACCACCCTCCCGATCTCGCCCACCAGCGCGGGCTGCTTCTCGGCCAGCGGCTCGAACTGGTAGAACATGGGCTCGATGACGACGGGCGCGATGAACAACAGGAAAACAACGATGGGGATCGCGGCCAGCCAGAAATACAGCCACCAGCGGCGCGGGCTGCGGCGAATCGCGCCGTAGAGGATCCACAACATCACGCCGGCCAGCACGAACTCGATCAGCTCGCCCTTCGTCCAATCCCAGAACCACGAGCCCCAGCCCTGAATCGATTGCTCGTACTTCAGCGAGAGATGCTGATCGTAGAGGGAGAGCGGCAGGGTCGCGACATCGATGGCCAGGAACAGCAAGGGTCCGAAGATGTACGCCTGAACGATGCGGCGGCGGGATGCGGCCTCGGCCCAATCGCGAACCCGCGGCGAGACCCTCCAGGCGAGGAACCGCGCCAACACGAGCAGACCGTAAGCCACCCCGAGGAAATGCAGCCGGTTCCGGGCTTGCGCATATTCGATGGCTTTGGCCAGCTTGTCCGGAGGCAGCGAGTAGGTCCGGATCTCCCGCCGCTCGTTCGACGGAGCGGAGCGGGGGCGGTAGTCTGCGCGGCAGCTACGGCGACGGCAATCCACAGCAGGCAGCGAGTCATCGGAATTGTTATCCTTCCACTTTGGTTACCAATATTAAGCTATTGTTGCGCCTCTTGTGGCAGCCTGGCGCGGCGATGAGCGGGATTCTCGATCAAGGCAGCCTCCTGTTCGCCAGCCTCGCGGTCCTGTGCGTTTCCCTGATACTCCAGGCCGGCTTGGGGCGCGCGGCGCCTTTCAGCTTTTACAACCCGCTGCTCGTGCTGGCGGTGGTCTACGTGCCGGGCATTCTGCTGCTGAGCAATCTGCTCGCCGGGCTGGGGGGATTGGGCGCCGTCTTCCAGCGCGACTACTCGCCCCTGCTGACCTGCGCGGCAATGGCCTGGAGCGCCCCGAGTCTCCTGCTCGTCCTGGCCGCATGGACCGCTCCGCTGTCCGTGTTTGCGATCCTCGCCGCGCTCGCATGCCTGTACTTCGCGGCGCTGATGTTCTTCGCCGTGCGCACGGTGTTCGGCGTCGCCAACGGAACGGCCATCGCCATCGTCTGCCTGTCGTGGATTCCGCTGGTCGCGGCGGCGTTCCTCTGGGGGCCGCTGGGCTTCCTCTTCCGCCTGGTGGCCTCGCCCTTCTTCCTGTTCTTCGCCATCTATTATCTCGGCTCCGAATTCAGCAATCTCGGCGCGGGCCTGCGCAGGGGACAGAACTTCCGGCGAATGCTCGAAGCCGCAGCCGTCAATCCGCACGATGGCGAAGCGCAGTATCAGCTCGGCCTCATCCACCAGCAGCGCCATCAATACACCGAGGCCATCCGCCGATTCCAGGCGGCCGTGGCGATCGACCCGTCCGAAACCGACGCGCACTTCCAACTCGGCCGCATCGCGCGCGAGCAGGGCCGCATCCACGACGCGCTGGCGCACTTCGAAACCGTCCTCCACCAGGACGAGAAGCACTGCCTCAGCGAGATCCACCGCGAGCTTGGCGCGGTGTACCTGTCGCTCGGAAGGCTCGACGACGCGCGGCGCGAACTGGCGATCTACGAGGGGCGGCGGGAGTACGACCCGGAAGGCCTCTACCACTGCGGCCAGCTACTCGAACGCCTGGGCGACCCGGAGGGCGCCCGTGCCATGTACGTGCGCGCCGTCGAAGCGGCACGCACCGCGCCGCGCTATCGCCGCCGCTTCACCGCGAAATGGAGCCGCCTGGCGCAAAAGCACGCGCGCAAGTAACGCGCGTTCCGATACTGAGCCGCGACCAAAGGGAGCGGTCACTAGCGCTTCGCCGGCGCCGCCACCTCGCCTTCAAACCGGATCGTGGAATCCACCGCATACACCCGAACGTTGGCTTCTACCGGCCGCAGCATCTTCAGCACGATCGCCTCGCCCACGGTCTTCAGCGAAAGGTGCGAGCTTCCCTCGCGCTCCACGGGAAATTCCCGGCTCCCGAACGGCGGGATCTGGACTTCGAACGCCGCGGAGCAGATCGGCTGCAACTCCGCGCTCCGGCCCGGCACCGAATAGAGCCCGCCTGAGGAGTAGCACGCCGCGGCCCTCGCCACCCGCTCCGACGTGTTGATCATCGAGATCACCCCGCCGCGCAACTCCGCCACATCGGACGAGAACCAGGGATTGCGCGTCGGGAAGGCGACGTCGCGTCCCACGGTGCGCAGTTGATTGGCGGCCACGCACTCGGTGCTCGCGCTGACCGCCACCACCGGCGAGAGGCGCGCGGACGCCACCCGCTCCCGCACCTTCACCCAGGCGCCGGTGGTTTCCTCTTGGATTTCGAGCTTGTAGGCGACGCGCTCGCGAGCACCCAGCCGTACCCTGATTTCCGCGTGACCCACAAGCGGAACCAACGCCCCGCTGGTCCGGTGGCCTTCCACATCGACGGCCACCGCCCGGTCGCTGAGGTTGCGCAACTCCACCGCGGACGAGCACGCGGGCCCGTAGGCCAATGCCGGCACAATGCTTTCGATTACCCGCTCCTGCTGTCCGAAGGCCAGGACCGCGACGAGCGGCAGGGTCCAACGCACGCTTACCATTCTCGCTCATGTGATTCCGCTTCACACCCGTGGCCCGCACGCCCACCGCCGCTCCCGTTACAATCAGAAGAGTGCCAGGAGTCTATCTTTCCTATCCCTTCTGCGCGCAGAAGTGTACATACTGCAATTTCGCGTCGGGCGTCTTTCCGCGCGATCTGGAGGCGCGTTATCTCGACGCGCTGCGCCAGGAGATCCGCGCGCACGCATGGGAATGGCAACCCGAGACCGTGTACCTCGGCGGCGGCACGCCCAGCACGCTTGAACCGGAGGCTTTGCGCACGCTCCTGGAAGCGGTGCCAGGCCGCCCCTGGATGGAGGCCACCATCGAGGCGGCGCCCGGGACCATCACGCCAGCCAAAGCCCGCGCCTGGGCCTCGCTCGGCATCCATCGCGTGAGCCTCGGCGTGCAATCGTTCGTCGCGCAGGAGATCCGGCGCACCGGCCGCAAGCACTCGGTGCAGATGGTCGCGGACGAGGTCGGCATTCTCCGCGATGCCGGCATCTCGAATTTCAACATCGACCTGATCGCCGGGCTTTCCGGCCAGACCGCCGGCAGTTGGCGCGAGTCCCTGGACTGGATCGATCGCCTCGCGCCCCCGCATGTTTCGGTCTACATGCTGGAAGTGGATGAGGACAGCCGCCTGGGCAAAGAACTGCTGCTCGGCGGCGTGCGCTACGGCGCGGCGGAAACTCCGGACGATGACCAGGTCGCCGGCTTCTATGAGACGGCCGTGGAGCGCCTCGCGCAGTCGGGTATCCTGCGGTACGAAATCTCCAACTTCGCAGTGCCGGGAGCGGAATCGCGGCACAATCTCAAGTACTGGAAGCTGGAGCCCTACGCCGGCTTCGGCGCCGGCGCCCACTCCTTCGACGGGCGCTCGCGCAGCCGGAATCCCGAGTCGCTCACCGAATACCTCGAGCATCCCGCAGAGCAGGCCACTTCCCTGCCCCACGATGACGAGCGGTTCTTCGTCGGCCTTCGATTGATGGCCGGCGTAAGGCCCGCGCCCGAAGACTGGCGCCGCTTCGCGCAACCCATCCGCCGGTTCCTGGATGCCGGCCTGCTCGAAACCGCAGACGGCGTGCTCCGGCTCACCGGACGCGGCGTGCTCCTCTCCAACGAAGTCTTCCAGGAGTTTCTCACCGTATGATCGACCTGCGCAGCGACACCGTGACCAAGCCCACGCCGGCCATGCGGCGCGCCATGATGGAGGCTGAGGTCGGCGACGATGTGTACGGTGAGGACCCCACCGTCAACCGCCTGGAACAGCGCGCTGCCGAGATCGCCGGAAAAGAAGCCGCCCTCTTCGTGCCCACCGGGACGATGGGCAACACCATCGCCGTCAAGCTGCTCACCGAGCATGGCCAGGAAGTCATCTGCGATTCGCGCGCGCACCTGCTGGACTACGAGATGTCCATGGTCGCCTGGTTCTCCGGCTGCGTTATTCGCGCCATCCACACTGAGGACGGCATTCTCTCGTGGGAGCAAGTCCGCCGCCTGATCAAGCCGGTCAACCCGTATTCCGCGCCCACCGGCCTGGTGGCCATCGAGAACACGCACAACATGCACGGCGGCACCATCTACCCGATCGGCGCCATCCACGAGATTTGCGATGGCGTTCACGAACGCGGATTGAAGGTCCACCTGGATGGCGCGCGCATCTTCAACGCCGCGTCCGCGTTGGGAATGCCGGTGCGCGAGATCGCCGCGCCGGCCGATACCGTGATGTTCTGCCTCTCGAAGGGGCTGGGCGCGCCCGCGGGTTCCATGCTGGCCGGTCCCGCGAACTTGATCGCCAAGGGGCGGCTCTATCGTAAGCGCCTCGGCGGTGGCATGCGCCAGGCGGGTGTGCTGGCGGCCGCGGGCCTGGTGGCGCTCGAAGAAACGCCCAAGCGGCTCTTCGACGATCATGGCAACGCGAAGCTTCTGGGCGAAGGGCTGGCCCGCATTCCGGGGATACAGATCGACCCACGCAGAGTCGCGACCAACATCGCGGTCTTCGACGTCAGCGGCACGGGCATCGCGCCCGTCGAAATCAGCGCTCGCCTGAAGCGGCGCGGCGTGCTCCTCAACCCCATCAACGAGCGCCAGATGCGCGCCGTCACCCACTACGATGTGGACCGCGAGGCCTGCGCGCAGGCCCTGGCCGCGGTAGCGGAAGCGGTGGCGTCATGATTTCGCATGTGGGGCAGGTTGTCAACCTGCGGCCGATTGTCAATCGGCCCCCTGACCCCGTGTGCGCTCAGCAACCCAAAGTGAACGGCATTGTGGGCGCAATGGCCATTCCTAGGATCGCGAAAGGTGTTGATTCCGTCATGCACACGTTGAGATTGATCCCGCTGCTCGCGAGCGCCTCGCTCGCCCTCGCGCAGCAATATACGATATCCACGGTTGCCGGTGGTGCGCCGCCTTCCACACCCGTGTCCGCCACAAGCGCTTCGATCGGCCAGCCCAGACACGTTGCCGTGGATTCCGCCGGCAACGTGTATTTCAGCAGTTCGCACTCCGTTTTCAAAATGACCGCGAGCGGCGTGCTCACGCTGGTCGCGGGGAATTAGCGTCCCGGATTCGCTGGCGATGGCGGTCCCGCCGTGAACGCGCAATTGAACACGCCGCAGGGCGTCGCCGTCGACGCGGCCGGCAACGTCTACATCGCCGATTCCGCCAACAATCGCGTCCGCATGGTGTCGGCTGCCGGTATCATCACCACCTTCGCCGGAAACGGAAATTACAGTTTTGGCGGCGGCCCGCGTCAATACAATGACGGCGGCCCCGCCACCGATGCCTTGATGCACTTGCCGCAGGGCGTGGCAGTGGACAAGTCCGGCAACGTCTACATCGCCGATACGGGCGACAACAGCATTCGCAAAGTCACCACCGACGGCATCATCAATACCATCGCGGGCGACAGCTACCCCGGCTTCTTCGGCGACACCGGAGTCGCCACCAGCGCGGAATTCGATCACCCCTCCGATGTCGCGGTCGATTCCTCGGGCAACGTCTACGTGGCGGATACCGCCAACGCCCGCATCCGCAAGATCGGCACGGACGGCAACATCGCTACGTTCGCCGGCTCCGGCACGATCGGTTTCAAGGGCGATGGCGATGCGGCTGCCAAGGCCGCGTTGCTGGCGCCGTCCGGCGTGGCCGTGGACTCCTCCGGCAACCTGTTCATCGTGCAGAGCGGCGACAGCCGCGTGCGCAAGGTCGACACCAAGGGCAACATCAGCACCATCGCCGGGGCCGGCACCGCAGGTTTTAGCGGCGATGGCAGTTCGGCGGTCAAAGCCGAGCTGAATTCGCCCACCGGCATTGCCGTCGATTCTTCGGGGAATCTCTACGTTGCCGATTTTCTGAACCTGCGGATTCGCAAGATCGATTCCTCGGGAAACATCGCCAGCGTGGCCGGTAACGGTTTGATCGGTTTCTCCGGTGACGGCGGTCAGGCGCTCAGGGCCCAAATGAACTCGCCCGAAGGCGTCGCTGTGGATGCCGCCGGCAATCTTTACGTGGCCGACACCGGCAACAACGTCGTGCGGCGGGTCTCCCCGGCCGGAGTCATCACCACCGTTGCCGGAAGCGGTACGGCGGGCGGCAACGGCGACGGTTCGGCCGCTGCCGGCGCGCAGTTGAACGCGCCGCAAGGGCTGGCCGTGGATGCGGCGGGCAACCTCTACATCGCCGACACATTGAACGCGCGCGTGCGAAGGGTCTCGACGAGCGGCGCCATCAGCACGGTCGCCGGCAATGGCACGCCCGGCTTCGGCGGCGATGGCGGCGCCGCCACCAGCGCGCAACTGCACACACCGGCCTCTGTCGCGGTGGACGCCGCCGGCAATCTCTTCATCGCCGATTTCAACAACAACCGGATTCGCAGGGTCTCCGCCGGCGGAACCATCACCACCGTCGCCGGCAATGGGGGCTCCGGTTACTCGGGCGATGGCGGTTCCGCCACGAACGCGCAGCTCATGACACCGCAGGGGGTCGCCGTGGATGGCGCGGGCAATCTCTACATTGCGGACACGGGCAATAGCGCGGTCCGCCTGGTGTCGTCGGGCGGCGTGATCTCCACCATTGCCGGAAACGGCGCCGCGGGCTATTCGGGTGATGGCGGCCCGGCGGCCAGTGCGCAGATCGTCGCTCCCGTGGCCGTCGCCGTCGATTCCGTCGGCAACCTGTACATCACCGACGGTAGAGTGCGCGTCCGCCAGATCGTGTTCGGCGCGGGAATCGTCAATACCATTGCCGGCAACGGTACCCAAGGCTACTCGGGCGATGGAGGCTCGGGAGTGAGTGCGCAGATCAATGCTCCCTCCGCGCTCGCAACGGATTCCGCGGGCAACGTGTACGTCGCGGACGCCGGCAATCACGCGGTGCGCATGCTCCGCTTCGCGGGCGCCGGCCTCTCCGTCGGCAGCGTGGTTAATGGCGCCAGCAACTTGACCGGGGCGGTGGCCCCCGGCGAGATCGTGGTGATCTATGGCTCGGGTCTCGGACCCGCCACGCTCACCCAGTTCCAACTCGGCGGCAACGGTCTCGTGCCCACTTCGGTCGCCGGCGCCAGCGTCCTCTTCAACGGCGCGCCGGGGCCCGTGCTTTATGCCTCGGCGAGCCAGGTGGCGGCCATCGTGCCGTTCGGCATCGCCGGATCGACTGCCAGGATTTCGGTAGTCTACCAGGGCCAGGCTTCCGCCCCGGTGTCGCTCGGCGTGACGCCGGCGTCGCCTGCGATCTTTACGCTTGACTCATCGGGCAGCGGGCTGGCCGCCGCCGTCAACGCCAACGGATCGGTGAACGATGCCGGCCATCCGGCGCCGGCCGGCAGTTTCGTGACGTTTTATGCGACCGGCGCGGGCCAGACGAATCCGGGCGGTCAGGACGGCTTGCCGGGCAAAGTGCCTCTGCCGCAGCCGGTCCTTCCCGTCACCGTGACGGTGGGCGGAAAGTCCGCAACGGTGCAGTACGCCGGGGCCGCACCCAATATCGTTGCCGGCGTCTTGCAGGTGAACGTGCAGATTCCCACGGGCCTCACGGCGGGTACGGTTCCGCTGGTCCTGCAGGTGGGCGGCGCATCGACCCAAAACGGCGTGACCCTCGCGGTCTCGGGAAATTAGTCCTGTCGTCTGTCACCCGCGGCTTTCCGCCGGCCCTTCGCACCCCGACGCCATCCGCCCGCCATTTCCCGGCCCGCCGGCAATCTCAAGTGGAATGTCCACACGATGATCCGTGCCATTTCTCCGATTTCTCCGTTGCTGGTGAACGCGATCACGCCGATAAAGACCTGGAAGACGCCGTGTCTGCGGCTGCTCTTCTTCCTCCCCGGCCACGTCCCAGGCCTGGGGAGCGGCCTCGTCAACCGCTCCTTCATCCACTTCGCGCGCCCCCGCCTCGCCGAATCGCAACCCGAAGAGCGCCCCACTACGACTACCTGTTGTTCTTCAGCAACTTTAACTTACTTGGGAAAACCGCTCAAAACCGGGCGGTTTTCACGGCGCGCTCCGGGCGGACGTGCAGGTTCTTCCTGTCGAACCGGCCCGGCACACAAAGCCGCAAGTCTACTTGCGGTTGGGGAAGAGAGAGAAAGAAAAAAACCGGACGACTTACGCCGTTTCGACCGCAGGGATGCTTGCGGTTTGGGTTCGTTCCCCGAAAATGCAGCCGGAGACCGGTGATGTTCTTCCTCGCTTGCGTTGAGGCCGCCCGCGCCTTGACGGGTGTGTTTGTCAACCAGTAGTCGTAAGTGGGACAGGCCCCCGGGCAGGCCCCCGGACTGCGCGTCAGGCCAGAGTTTCCCGCAGCACCTTGTGGCGCTGTTCCGCCCGGAAGCTGCGCAGCTTTTCGCGCAGCTCCGGGCGCTGGTTTGCCAGAATGGCCACCGCCAGCAGCGCGGCATTGCGTGCGCCGGCCGGCCCGATGGCGAGAGTTCCCACCGGAATCCCGGCCGGCATCTGAACCGTGGAGAGCAGCGAATCCATGCCCTTCAGCGACCCATTCTCCATGGGAACGCCGAGCACCGGCAGGAGCGTGTGCGCCGCGCACACCCCCGCCAGGTGCGCTGCGCCTCCCGCCGCCGCGATGATCACTTCCATTCCCCGCGACTCGGCCTGAGCGGCGTATTCCGCGGTCTCGGCCGGCGTGCGGTGCGCCGAAAGCACGCGGCATTCGTGCGGCACGTCGAAGCTCGCGAGCACTTCGGCGCACTGGCGCATGGTCTCCCAGTCCGACTTGCTGCCCATGATGACGGCGACCAGAGGGGCGCGCCCGGCCCTGCTCCCGGACACGTTATTGTCCCTGCGCCAGCGTGAAGCCGTCCTGGCCGTTGAACGTGCGCAGCGACTGAGTCAGTGCGATATCGATTCCCGCATCGGAAATGCGCTTCACCACCTCGAGCAAACGGCCCATGTGGGTGGGAGTATCGGACATGAAGCGGCAGCGAAAGCTGTCGGTACAGAAGGTTGCGGCCATCCCGGCCGGCCACACCTTGACCCCGCGGTTGTCGATCATTTGCAGGCGCAGTCCCTCGCCCGCGAGCTGGCTCACGGCGCCGGCCAGTTGGTCGGGATTGCGCGAGGGCCAGTAGACGAACACATCGATGCCCTTGAGCTCCATCGAGGAGGATTGGGCCGGGCCGGCTGCCGCGGACATCGAGCCGGTTCCCTCGGGGCGTTTGGCGTAACGGACGGGCTTCAACCGGTTGGGCTTCTGACCCATCCGGGCAATCACCGCGCAGGCGAATTCCCTGGTCCCGACCTTCTCCGCGCTGACGCCGTCGGTATAGATGTCGTAGGTGTGGATGCCGTCTTCGATGGTCCGCAGCCAGGCGTTGTGTACGCGCTCGGCAACCTCGGGCTGATTGATGTGAACCAGCATCAGCACGGACCCCAGCAGCAGGCCCGACGGGTTGGCGAGGTTCTGGCCGGCGCGCCGCGGGGCGGAACCGTGTATGGCTTCGAACATGGCGCACGCGTCGCCGATGTTGGCGGAGCCGGCCAGTCCCACCGAGCCGGCGATCTGCGCGGCGACGTCGGAGAGAATATCGCCGTAGAGGTTGGGCATCACGATCACGTCGAAGGCTTCGGGCGTGTCGGCCATCTTGGCGGCGCCGATATCCACGATCCAGACCTCCTTCTGAATGTCCGGATAGGCGACGGCGATTTCATCGAAGATTTTGTGGAAGAGGCCGTCGGTCATCTTCATGATGTTGTCTTTCATGAAGCAGGTGACCTTCTTGCGATTGTGCAGGCGGGCGTATTCAAAGGCGTAGCGGATGATCTTCTCGCTCCCCGGCCGCGAGATCAGCTTGATGCAGGAAGTGACTTCGGGAGTCAACTGGTACTCGATTCCGGCGTAGAGGTCCTCTTCGTTTTCGCGGACGATCACCACGTCCATGTTGGGGTGTTTGGTGTCGATGAACGGGTGGTAGGAAACGCACGGGCGGACGTTGGCGTACTGGCCGAGCGTCTTGCGCGTGGTAACGTTCAGGCTCTTGAACCCGCCGCCCTGCGGAGTGGTGATGGGAGCTTTGAGAAAGACTTTGGTTCGCAGGAGCGATTCCCAGGAACTCGGTTCGATTCCCGCGCTGTTGCCGCGCAGATAAACCTTTTCGCCAATCTCGATAGTCTGGATGTCGAGCGCCGCGCCGGCCGCCTCCAGGATCTGGAGCGTGGCGTTCATGATTTCGGGGCCGATGCCGTCTCCGTGGGCGACGGTGATGGGTGTCTTGGTAGGCATAAGGGAATACCCAGGATAGTTGGATTGCGCGACACGGCGCAACCGGATGCGGTCGTCTTTTGTTGTGGCGCAGGCACTCGTGCCTGCCGCGCCGAGACTCGTCTCGGCGCTTCTGTCCGGGTTAGCCGCGCTCGACCATCGGTAATCCTCTGGGCGCTGCACCAGCCGTGCTTTCACCGGGTTGTCCTCGATGTAGGCGGCAATTCGGTCCCATTCGTTTTCATCGCGCACCCAGTGATCGTAAGACTCTGCTTGCCAAAACGTCTCTCCCGTGCGGCCCAGCAGTGCGTTGGCCTGCCGCGCCGTCGCCCCCTTCAAGGACTGCAGCAGCCGCGACGGCGAGACTTTTGCAATAACAAGACGTGGACATGGTTGGCCATAATGATCCAAGGGCCAAGTTCATAGTGCCCCAGCAGGACGCCACGCTGCAACGATGCTTCCAACACGCGCGCGATTGGCTCCTGAGCCAGATACATAGGCCCACTGTTTGCCGAATCGAGATACCGATCCATCCAGACGAAACCCGAGCCCGACGAGGGCTTGCCGGGGGGGAGGATACAGCGCGTGCGGGAGGCTACCGTGAAGATGCCATGTCACGAAAAGAAGCGCCGAGACGAGTCTCGGCGCGGCAGGCATGAGTGCCTGCGCCACATCCGGCTGATAGAATGTCCTGAGTGCTCAACCGCCGCATCCCGCCCCTCCTCGCCTTCCTGGCCTCCTGCGCGCTGCTGCCGGCGCAGACCGCGAGCTGGCGCATCGACCCGCTCCACAGCGCCGCCCACTTCGCCGTGCGCCACCTGATGATCTCCACCGTCCGCGGCGAAATCAGCGGCATCAACGGCACCGTGCGATACGATCCGAAGCGTCCGGCAGGTGCCACGGTGGAAGCCACGGTCGACTGCCGCACTCTCAACACGGGAACGGCGAAGCGGGATGAGCAAATGAAAGGGCCCGACTTTTTCGATACAAAGCTCTACCCCACCATGAAATTCACCTCGAAACACGTGCAGACCGCGGGCAAGGGGAAATTGAAGGTCACGGGCGACCTCACCATCAACGCCACGACCCGCCAGGTAATCCTGGATGTCGACGGCCCCAGCCCGCCGGTCAAGGACGCGCAGGGCCGGCAGAAAATCGGCCTTAGTGCGGCGACCAAAATCAACCGCAAGGATTTTGGCATCACCTGGAATGAGATCCTGGAAACCGGCGGAGTGGCGGTGGCGGACGAGGTCTCCATTACGCTGGATGTCGAGCTCATCGCCAATCCAAACTGATGAGGGCGACGAAGGGATTACGCTGGTGGATCGCCGGCCTCATCTTTCTCGCCACCCTCATCAACTTCGTCAACCGGCTCACCGTCTCGGTCCTGGCTCCGGTCATCACCGAGCAGCTCCGCCTGAGCAACACGGAGTTCGCCAGCATCACCACGTCGTTCCTGGTCGCCTACACGCTCAGCCAGGGTCTCTCCGGAAAACTCTACGACCGCATCGGGACCAAACGCGGATTCACGGTTTCCATCGTGGTGTGGTCGCTCGCCTCCATGGCCCACGCGTTGGCGCGCGGGCTTACCGGCCTCAACTGCTTCCGCTTCGTGCTGGGGCTCGGCGAGGCGGGCAACTGGCCGGGCGCCGCCAAGGTCATCGCGGAGTGGTTCCCCGTCCGCCAGCGCGCGTTGGGCATGGGCATCTTCAACAGCGGCACGTCCATCGGGTCGGTGGTCGCGCCGCCCCTGATCGTCGGGTTAAATGCGCTGCTCGGATGGCAGGCGACATTCGTGGTAGTCGGCGCGCTGGGTTTCGGCTGGCTGGCGCTCTGGCTGGTGTACTACGAGACGCCGGAACGGCACCGGTCCATCACCGCCGAAGAATACGCTCTCATTCAACAGGACCGTGAAACCGAGAAAGGCGCGCGCGCCATTCCGTGGCGGGAGCTTCTGCGGCATCGCGAAGTGTGGGCCATCGTGGTGGCGCGCTTCTTTGCCGATCCCGTGTGGTGGCTGTACATCACCTGGCTGCCGCTGTACCTCTACCGGGTCCACGGCTTCAGCCTGAAACAAATCGGGCTGTTCGCGTGGCTGCCCTACGTGGCGGCGGATGCCGGCAGTCTGGGTGGCGGCTGGATGTCGGGCTACCTGATCGG
>JBGPKH010000023.1:0-30311 GCA_041485845.1 Bryobacteraceae bacterium | reverse complement strand
CGCCGCGCCCTTTGCGCTCATCTTGAGGAACTCGCGCAAAACGGTCGCGGCGCGCTCGGTTCCTGGTTCGGTGTGGTGGCGCGCCGCGCCCTTTGCGCGTGTCAGGGCTCAGGACGCGGGTTCGGTCGGCATTTTCACGGATGGCAGCCGGATCAGCTTCCGCTGGATGGCGTACTTGATTAGTTCCGAGCGATCGTGCAGGTCCAACTTCCGCATCAGGTTGGTCTTGTGCGCGTCTACCGTCTTGACACTGAGCACCAGTTGTACCGCAATCTCCTTTAATGACAGGCCGTCGGCGAGCAGCTTCAGGACTTCGCGCTCGCGGTCGCTCAGCCGCTCATAGCCGGTCGCCGCGCTCTTGGAGCCCTTCACATATTGCCTGACCACTTTCTTGAGCGCTCGCGAGCTCATGTATTGTCCGCCCTTGTTCACGACGTCAATGGCGTGAATCAGGTGCGCCCTGGGAGCATCCTTGAGAACGTAGCCGGAGGCGCCGGCGCCCAGACAGCGATTGATCACCTCTTCCTCTTCGTACATGGTGAGGATGATCACCTTGGCCTTCGCGTTGCCTTGCAGGATGCGCCGTGTTGCGTCAAATCCGCTTAGATCCGGCATGGCGATATCCATCAGGACCACATCCGGATGCAGTTGCAGGGCCTTGGCGACCGCCTGCCGCCCGTCCGCCGCTTCCCCCACGATCTCGATCGAAGGCTCGTCCTTGAGGATCGCCTTGATTCCCTCGCGGAACAAGGTGTGATCGTCGCAGAGCAGGACTTTGATTCTGGTCTTCATGTGATCTCACTATCTTGCAGCGGCAGGTGGGCTTCAATGGTGGTGCCGCGGCACTCCGCCCGCAGGCGCGCCGGCCGCGAAGCAAAGTGAATGGCTCCTCCCAAGAGCTCGATGCGCTCGCGCATGGCCCGCAGGCCATAGGATTGGCGGGGCACGCCCATCTTGCCGTCAACATTGAAGCCCCTTCCGTCATCCTCGATTTTCATCGCCACGGAGTCCCGCCCACTCGCCAGGGTGATTTTGACGCTATGGGCATCGGCATGGGCGACGACATTGGAAAGCGCTCCCTGAAGCACCTTGTACAGTGCTGTTTCGCAACGCGCGGGCAAGTGAGCCCGCATCCGGGCGGCGTCAAGCCGAACCTTGATTCCGGTTCTAGTGGCGAACTGGCGCGCATAGAGCCGGACCGCCGGTACAAAGCCCTGCTCGTTCCAGACCGCCGGCCCCAAATCAAAAGTGAGGTGCCGGACACTCTTCAGGGCGTGCTGGATCAACGTGACCGATTCTTTCAGTTTCCGCCGGAGCTGGCTGATATCGCCCTTCTTCAAGTCGAGTGCGATCACTTCGGTATAGAGCTTCAGAACAATGAGGTCGTGTCCGATCTCGTCGTGAAGATCCTGCGCCAGGCGGCGCCTCTCCTTCTCGTAAGCCTCGCCAAGCTGGACGGAAAAGTCTTGCGACCGCCGCTCCGCCTGGCTGATTCTTTCCTCCAACGACTGCCGCTCGGCTGACCCATGTTGGGCGTAACCCGTCAGAAGAAAGAACTGGTAGATCGAAGCCCACCTGGCAAAAGCCCTGGTCCATTCCACGTTCCCGGATTCGTCGGACAACAGGTATGGAAGACAGCTTTCGACGTAGAGGGCCACGGCGACGGCGACACACTCCGGGGGCACTCCGCTACGGGCCAGGTCCTGGCCCTGACGCTCGGACTTTTCCCTGTAAGCTTGTGGATCCGCGAAGATCAGGTCGCGAAGCTGCGGCCCGACGCGCAGTCCCGAAAGCAGGGCCACGTATTTGCCGCACAGTCTGTAACGTTTTAACAGCGTGCGCCATGACGAGTGGATTCTTGCGGAATGGCAGGACAAGGAGGTCAATGCTGCGAGCAGTGGCTCCTTGACTTCCAGGACCATTCGGCTGGTGGCGTTGTTGTGCATCACATTGTCCCGCCGGACCTGGCTGCCGCCCGATCCAGCGCCGCGCCCAGATCCTGCCGTACCTTGAGAAAGACCTCCGGTCGCGCTTCCCAAAGGTAAGGCTTCTTCGCGATTCGATCCGCGTATTGGTCGGCGGACTGCCGGCCCTCCAGCCTGGCGAGCAGAGCCAGGTACTCGTAATCCTCCATGCCTTCCCGGATCAGCTTGAGCCGGATGCTTTCAATGGGAATGTCGGTCCGGCCGCCGATCCGATCCGTACGTCCCGGATAAAACAAGGTCCCGTCCCCGTTTCCCCCAAAGAGACGGACGTTTGCCCAGGGATCGTTATTCTGGCCATACGCTTCATTCATGCTGTAATAGAGCTCGCCTTCCATGCGGAACTTCCAGGCCAGCCATTGCATGACCCGGTTGGCGGCTCCGGGCATATCGATCATGTAACTTGGCCACCCCGCAAAGTACTGTCCCCCGACGATGTTGCACCCATGGCTGGCGCAAGACTGATAAAACCATAAGCTCTTGCCTGTTTGGGTCTGGCGGGCATAGGCTCCGGCCGGCGGGGTCTCGTCACAGAAATCCGCGAAGCCCGGTTTCAGCTCCAGGCAATTGACCAGGGGAACCCAGATCTGCACCACCTCCTCCAGTTTCCGGGTGAAGGGTACTGTCACCAGATTCCGCAGTCTTGGATCGGCCTGCATCGACACCCTGCCGCGTTTGAGCACCTCCGGAAAATCGCGGCTGGCCGGTTCATCCCACAGGTAGAGGAATAGCCGGTCGCCCCAGCCTTTTCGCTGGAAATGGCGGCTCCATTCCGTCCAATACAACTTCTCCTGCTCCTCGGTCTCGAAGACCTTCGGCGTGCGAATCTCCGCCGATGTTGCGCGCGCCCCGTGCAGCGGTTCCCCCTCGGGAATTGCGACGCCATTCAGAAATGGCTCAACTTCGGCGTCGTACTCACGCCAATCCAACTGCATCTTGCCCGCGGCTTGGGAGAACTTCGGGGGCTGCATGCTGCCTCCATGAGTGGTGATGCGGTGGAGTAACGCCGCCTTGGTATACACGCCGGTGATGGAATGAAGATCTTCATCGTTGGTGTAGCGGCCACGATGCTGCTTCAGCGCGTTGATTCCGTTCAGACCGAATGACGACTTGAGGGTGGAAGTGGAAGGGAGCGCGAACCTCCACACGGTCAGGCTGATTGGCACGGAGAATTGCACCGTCCCGCCAAGAGAAATGCGGGCTGAGCCCGTATACTTTCCCGGATGGGCGGTGACCGGGACGAAGATATCGACCCACAGGGGCTGATTGCGGTCGCGCCGCACCGTGAAGGGAAACGCGTTGCGCGCCTCATTGGCATATCGATCCACGCGTGGAATCAGAGGATCGGGCCATAATCCCTCGCCGCCTTCGATCGAAGAGGGGCGGTTCAGGTTCACGAACCCCTCCAGATAGACGGTCACGTTCTTCCCGGAGATCTCGGCGCCTTCCGCGGTACGGAAATCCGAAAAATCGATATCGACACCCGAGAGGTCTTTGGATTTCCCTCGCAATACAATCTGGAAGGGCTCGAACTCGTTGCGCCCAGAATAGAGGTCAACGCTTTTCACCGGCAGGCCGGGGACGGGATCGAGAGGCTTGACCTTCGCCAAAGGGTGGGTGGTCCACCAGGTGAATGGTTGCGGCGGCTCGGCGGCGGCGCCCAAGACTGCGACCCCCATCGTAAACAGGATCAGAACCAGCCGGCAGGGCACGGCTAGGCCACCCTTCCCGCTGGCAGGGGACGGCTGCGGCTTCGTCCGTCGCCATTCAGACTCGTGATGATCCCGCTCAGTTCTTCCACTTTCTGGTCCCACGATTCCCGCTGCATGAGAACGGAAACGGCGGGGTCCGGCCCACGTTTTCCTTCGGCCAGCAGGGCTTCGATCTGGTTGAGGAACTCTGCGGGGGTCCGCGCCATGCGCACCAGGGCGTTCAGTTTGAGCACCTCCGGCAGCGGCGTCGCCACCACCGGCAGGCCCGCCGCCAGGTACTCGCGCAACTTCAGGGGGTTGGCCGCCACCGTGAGCTCGTTGACCACGAACGGTAGAATGGCGACATCGAAAGCCTTGCAATACGCGGGCAGGGATTGATAACTGCGTCTTCCCAAGAGATGCACGTTGGACAGCTCCCGTAAGGCCGATGTGTCCGTCTGTACCTCTCCGATCAGCAGGAGCGACCACTGCGGTCTGGAGGAAGCCAGGTAGCGAACCACCTCCAGATCCACCCAATCGGCGATCAGGCCAAAGAAGCCGATCACCGGGTGTTGCAGCGCGGCGCAATCCGCCGGCGCCGCTAACGCCGCCAGACAAGCGTGTCTAAAGTGGGCGACATCGACGCCGTGTGTAACCAGAAACGTGTTCGGGTTGTAGCGATGCTTGGTCTCGTAGAGCCGGCTGGAAGAAACCACGACCATATCCGCCTTCTCCATGAGGCCGCGCTCCATCTCGAGAATGGCAGTCTCGTCGGTGCCGGTGAACTTCGAGAACTCGTCCACGCAGTGATAGATGACCAGCCGCTCACCGAGCGAGCCTGCAACATCGGCTGAGCTGGGCACGAACGTCCAGGTGATCGGTTTTTGAAAGCCGAGCTTCCGGCAGGCGCAGCGCAAGCTCCATCGCAGCAGCCGGCGGTTCACCCATCTGGCCGCCCGGTTGCCGTGAAAGGGAATTACCAGCGGTGAGACCACCGAGATGTTCCTGGACACCGGGCGGCATCCCCGGAAGTATTGCCGCAGTTTCTTCCATGCTCGCCGAAGGTCTCGGACCGAAGCCGTGGGGTTGCGGTTCCCGGTGGAGTTGACCCACAGCACCCGGTTCTTCTGGGCGAGCCTCAAGACGATGTGCTTCTTGCTCAGGGGATCGCCGTCCCAGTCGTTGCTGAAGCAGATGATGTCGTTTCCTTCTATCATGACGGCTCTCCGCAGGTCGCTTGCTGTGCCTCGAGAAATGGCGGGTGTATTTGCACGTCCGCCGGGCGAGAATGGTTATCAATGAATTGCCGATGCCAGAACTCGAACACCAGCAGCGTCCAAATTTCTTGGGAGCGGTCGGTGCCCTGTTCGTGCTCGTGCACGAGCCGGGTCGTTTCGTCGCGATCTACATAACGGCTGCAAGCCGAATCCCGGGCCAGTAGAGAGTCGCGTGTGAACTGCCGCAAAGACGTGCGGAGCCAGGACGCGATCGGGATGGGAAAACCCTTCTTGGAGCGGTCGATGATGGCGTCTGGCAAGACTCCACGCATGGCGCTGCGCAACAGCGTTTTTCCGCCCTTTCCGTGGACCTTCGAAGCGTTCGGCAGCGTGGCGGCGAATTCCACCAGCTTGTGATCCAGAAACGGAACCCGCAGTTCCAGCCCATTGGCCATGGTCATTTTGTCGGCCTTGATCAGGAGGTCGTCGGGCAGCCACACCTTGGCATCCACATAAAGCATTTGGTCCAGCGGCGAGGCCTTCTCCACGGTTTTGAAATATCCGCCGAAGATTTCCCGCAATCGCTCGTCGGACTGCTTCATCCGATCCCCACCGACCAGCCGCAGCTTGCCTTCGGCGCTAAAGCCTCGGGACACGCCCCGGTAACGGGTTTCCAGAGGCTGGCCGCACATCCGCACGTAGTGGCGAAGCTTTTCCGAGGGCGTGACGCGCGCGATCCATGTCGCAAGCTGGGGCGCAAGCCGGCCTAATGCCCCGGAGCTTCCGTAGATCCGGTCGAGAGCCAGCATGCGGCCATAGATCCCGTAGCCCGCGAGAATCTCATCGGCGCCTTCACCCGAGAGGACTACCGTAATATGTTCGCGCGCTAATCTGGAAATGAAATACAGGGGGATACAACTCGGATCGGCCAGGGGCTCATCGAGGTACCTCACCAGATCGGGCACGAACTCTGCGAAGTTCCTGGCGTCCAAACGGTATTCGTGGTGCTCGCAAGCAAACGCATCGGTCGCCAGACGTGCGTACGCGAACTCATTGGCCGCTTCCTCTTCGGCACCCGAGGCCTCATAGCCGACGCTGAAGGTTTTCACCCGGTCGCCGCCGGCGATCTGGCTCATCGTGGCCAGGATGGCGCTGGAATCCAGTCCGCCGCTCAGAAACACCCCGAGTGGAACCTCGGCGACCAACCGCATCCGCACACTCTCTTCGAGCAGCTCGCGGAAACGTTCGAGGAGATACTCCGGCGAACGCGGTTCCGGGTCCGGATATTCGATGTCCCAGTACTTCGTGGTTCGAACTCCGCTTTGATCGGCCACGAGGATATGCCCGGGCTGCAGCCGGAATATGTTCTTGAACATGGTGCGAGGGCCCGGCACGTAGCGCAGCGTCAGGTACAGGTCGAGGGCTACGGGATCCACCTCCCGCGGAATCGATGCAATCTCGAGCAGAGATTTGATCTCCGATGCGAAGGCCAGAAAGCGGCCGTTGCGGTAGTAATAGACCGGCTTCACTCCCAGCCGGTCTCGCGCCAGCAGCAGGCGCCGTTTCCCACGGTCCCAGATGGCGAAGCCAAACATTCCCCGGAGTTGATGAACGCAGTCGTCGCCGTATTCTTCATAAGCGTGGAGAATCGTCTCCGTGTCGGATCGGGTCTTGAAGATGTGACCGGCAGCCGTCAATACGGGCGCCAGGTCTCGATAGTTGTAGATCTCGCCGTTGAAGACGATGGCCGCCGACCGGTCTTCGTTGAAGATCGGCTGCCGGCCGCCGCTCAGGTCGATGATGCTGAGCCGCCGATGCCCGAGCCCCACCCGGCCCTCAACGAAATATCCCGCATCGTCGGGCCCGCGGTGGGCGAGAGCCCCGGTCATCCGCTCGATCACCACGCGATCCACAGGGTCGGACTCGAAGTTTACGATGCCACAAATTCCGCACATAAGCTTTTTTCTTCCACTTCGGCATCCGAGTAGGGTCCCGGCTCGGATCTTCGGAAGATACTCCTGCCGCCGCGATCCAAACCGCAGGCCCGGACTGCCAGGACCTGTTTCAGTACGCCGCCTTCCAGGCGCAGCCAGAAGAATTCCCCGCGCAGGCGAAAATCCTCCACCGCCATTTCGGAATCGCCGGTAGAAAGGACCGCGATGTCCTCGATTCCATCGTGCTCGTAAGCGCAGGCGATTCCGCTGCCACTTTCGAGAGTCAGCCGCCGGACATCGTCGGGCGCCGCTACGAGAAACGTCATCGCCGCGGCCGGCGCCGGTCCGGTAAGCGTGGCGCGCAGGGTAGAGCAGGGTAACTTCTCACCGTATCCGCGCGACATCCACCCTGCGATACGCGTCGTCTTCACAGGCTGCGAACCGAACAGGCGTAGCGGCAGCCCCGACACTTCGACGTCGGCTGGGAAGTGGTAGTGGAAATCGAACGTGTGCTCGCCCGATCCGCGGAAGTCATCCACGATGATCCATTGGTTTGGCGGGATACACAGGAGGCGGCGGCGATGGATCACTCCCTGCGGCATCCGCCGGTACCCATCGTGTTCCCCCTCCACATACTCGATCCCCGGTGAGGTGAACTCCCGCGCCGCCCGAGAACAGATTTTTGTCTTCCAGTGAAAGGTGCCTCCCTGTTCGGCCTGATCCCGGCCGTCGATGGTGACCGTATTATGAGCTCGCGTGGACCGGAAGTAACTGCGCCATTCCGGAGCGCAGTTGTAGACGAACGTTCCCGGGTCCACGAGTAGTTCCCGGCCCCCGCTGAACAGTGTGACCGACAAGGCATCGGCGTGAGCATGCCCGCCGGTGAGCATGCCGAGCCCGCCGCAGTCGAAGACCAGGTGACTGTCGAGCGGCCCCCAGCCGGAGCGTTGCACCAGGTATCCGGCGCACGGATAATATGCCTGCGTCTCCGCCGGCTCCTGGCTTTCTAATTGGCGCCAAGTCTCCCAGGCGCCTTCACCGAGCATCCACAGCGCCTCCTCGCAAAAACCGCCCGCCTGGTGCTTGAAGTCTCCCCTGCGGTAGAGGATCGCCCCCAGGCACAACCCATCCTGGAACGAGCGGTAATCCCGTTTGTCCAGCGCCAGTGCCCGGCCGCCATCGTCATCTCCCAGCGACGGAAGCGTGCCGTCGGGGCGCGTCAGATGCATTAGAAATTGGAGCATGCCGCGCACTTTGTGCGGAACCGGCTCCGCGAAGTGATACCCGTTTTGTCCCGCCAGCACCATCGCCTGCAGGTAAAAGTCGAGGGCATAGCAGTGATAGCAGGATGAGAGTTCCCCGTATACGCCGTCGTCCAGAACCTGCTTTTCCGCTGCTTCGGCCAACAGGGCGGCGGCTCGGTGAAGCCAGACGGCGGGCCGTTTCTGGTCCCGAAACACCAGTCCGGCAATGAACAGCGCCGCAGCCTCCCCGATCAGGTGCGTGTTGGGGCTAGTGAAGATCGACGGGTACCGGTGAACATGCTCCAGTTGCGCAAACAGCGAGTCGCCGATGCGCTGCGCCGAAGCCTCGTCGAACGACCGCGAAGCGAGAAGCGGGAAAATCGTCCACAACCAGGAAATCGCCCGGATGCCAATTTCCAGGCTGGACTGCCAATTGATGCCGCGCTCGGGCGGATTCTGTTCGATCCAGCTATTGAGCTGGGCCACGGCCTCGCTGGCGTAGCGCTCGTCTCCAGTCAGTAGATATGCCTTGGCCAGCCGCGGCAGGTGCTGGTGACGGTTCAACTCGTGGATGATCTTGGAGTCGCGCCCCCCGCTATCTTGCACCGGCCGGTAATCGGCCCAATAACGCCGCTCCCATACTCGGCCGGTGACCGGGTCGCGGCGCCAGTCGATTTCGGGACCGAGCTCGACCGGCCCGTAGCCAAGAAGAGTGATCTCGTGCCGGCAAAGTCTATCCGCCTCGTCCACGGCCCGGTCGATCCAGTGGGGAAAGTACTCCTGGACGAATGGGCGCAGGTATTCGCGATGGCTGCAATAGAAACGATCCCCGGGCGCCCCGCTCAGGTAATCCTTGAAAGGCGTCCCAACGGCCCCCGGCGAGTTGCCGATACCGGCGCCGATCCGATCCAGTTCCGAATACGCCTTCTCCCGCACCCTGTGCGTCAATTCGCGCGGCCCCATGGCGCTCAGGCGTTTGAGCTTCTGACTCAGTTCAGACATAAGCTCCCTTCGGAGCCATCCACCCGCCGGTAGATCTCCATCAACCGATCCATACAGCCTGCGCCCTGCGTTTGGTTGCATGTCTTGAGGAACTCGCGCAAAACGGGCGCGGCGCGATCAATTCCTGGTTCAGTGTGGTGGCGCGCCGCGCCCTTTGCGCTCTTCACCGCCAGGGCCAGTTCGACCTTGGCGAGCATCTCTTGCACATCTCCCGGGTGAAACAGAATGGCGCCGGCCGGCCGCGTGCCCACACGGCTCGCCACCACCGGGACGCCCAGAGACAGCGCTTCGCGCACCGAAATCGAATCACCGTCCTCGAGCGTAGGGCGGAGAAACACGTCCGAAACCGACATCAACGCCAGGCAAGCATCGTGACTCACGTCCCCGAGCAGAAGAATGCTTTCTGAAAGACCCGCTTCACGGACTCGCTTCTCGGCTTCGGCTCCTTCCTCACCGCTGCCCATCACCAGGCAACCCAGCGAAGGATAGAGGCGCCTTAGCCGGGTCAGACCGGCGACCAGCAGATCGAAGCCATACTCCGGCCGGAAGAACAGCACCGTGGAAAACAGTGGTCGATGCCGTCCGATCCACGCCAGGAGCCCCGGCTCGGGCGAAACTTCGGGGTTCTCCGTGCTCAGAAAGGCCGGCAAAACCTCCATGCGCCGAGACTCCACACCGAGCGCGAGAAGAGCGCTTCTGATCTCTGGACTGACACAGATCACTTGCCTGTAAAGCGAGCAGGTAAGTGCTGCCAGTCTCCGGCGCCAACGAGGAGCGGTCTCCAGATATCCGGGCACGATGCCGGAGTGAAGGGTCAGGATGCAACCGCCACGGCATTGGCCGGCCAGCCCACATCCCAACGCCAGCAACCAGCTCTTCACATTGTGTCCATTGGTGTGAAGGTGCAACGTCCATCCCTGCAATGCATGGCGCAGTACGGTGAACAAGAAACCCAATCCGGGGCGAACCCGGCTCATGTCCAGAACGCGGCAAGTTACCCCGGCCGCCGTCAATTGCCGATGGATTCCCCACACATGCACCGATATTCCTCCGTGCGGAGGCGGATGCGGACCGATCAGCAGGACTCTCATACGTGGCCTTTGGCCTCTACCAACCGCTGGTAGAGGTGCTCTGTCTCGTGTACCGAGCCCTCGATGGAGAAGAGCTCCGATACTCGCCGCATGCCCGCCTGGCCGAGGCTCGCGGCGAGGTCTTCGTTCTCCAACAGGCGGGCTATGGCGGCGGCCAGTGCGGCCGAATCCCGCGGCGGCACGAGCAGTCCACTGACCCCGTCTTCGATGACCTCCGGATTGCCCCCCACCCTGGTCGCGATCACTGGGATGCCCGCAGCCATCGATTCGAGCAAGGTATTCGAGGTGCCCTCGCTCAGCGACGGGAGCACCGAGATCGCGGCTTCCGATAACAGATCCGGAACATCGCTCCTGAATCCGGTAAAGACGATCCGCTGCCCAAGCCCCAGGCGGCCGGCCTGTTCTTCCAGTTCCTTTTTGCTTCCTCCATCGCCCACCACAAGGAAACACACATCCGGAAATCTCCCCGCCAGAACGATCGCCGCATCCAGGAAGTATTGAACTCCTTTCATCCGATTGAGGCGTGAAAACACCCCAACCAGACGGGCGGAGAGCGGTAATCCCAGCTCCTGGCGGAGGGCGGCGCCCCGCTCCTTCCCGGCAACTTTCGACAGCGTGATGCCGTTCCGAATGACCACAATCTTGCTCGGGTCAAATCCCTGTTCGAGCAGATTCTCGCGGATTGCCCCGGCGTTCACCAGGACGCAATCGGCCAGCCGGCAGACCATTCTTTGCAGCCGTCTCTGCATGGGAGTCAACAAGTCGCCCGTGTCGCGGATCGAGGCCACCACGATCGACGCCCCCGCCAGCCGGGCCACCGGAACGGTAAAGACATTCGGATAGAAACCGAAGCTATGCACGATCTGTATCAGATTCCTTCTGACGTAATGGGCCAGCCGGATCCCCTGCCACAACGTCTTAGGACTGTACAGGCGGCCGATCCGAAATTCCGATCGCGGCACCGGCAGCGTTTCCAGCTCCGCCAGCAGTTCGCCCGAATGCCGCAGACACGCCAGGTGCAGATCGAAATGAGAAGGATCGATTCCCAGGGCCAGGTTGGCGACCTGCCTCTCCGTCCCGCCTATGTGGAAGTTGGTCAGCATCTGCAACAGCTTGATTTTCTTTGACTGCATGATTCGCGCCATTCAGGCCGCCTCGCAGGCCTGTCCTCTGGCCCCTCGATCCAGAAACACTCTGGCCCACAGCTCGAACGAAATCAGGGTCCAGAGCTGCAGGTCGAGATTCCGTCCTCTCTCGTGCTGGGCCACCAGCCCTTCGATGTAGGGGCCATTAAAGAATCCGCGGCGCGCGGCGCTTTCTCCCAGCAGCAGGTCGCGCACATAAGCACCGAGCTTGCCCCGAAACCAATAGCCCAAGGGAACCGCAAAACCATGCTTGGGCCGGTCAATGATCCCGTCGGGGAGAATCCCCCGCATCGCCTGCTTGAGCACGTACTTGGTGGTCCCGTCGCGCAGATTCATCTCGGGCGGGATGGTAGCGGCGAATTCCACCAGCTTGTGATCCAGCAATGGCACGCGGGTCTCGATGGAATGCGCCATGCTCATCCGATCCACCTTCGTCAGAATGTCAAGCGGCAGATAGTTCTTCACGTCGAGGCGTTGCAGCGCCGAAAGCCAGTTGCCGTTGCCCGATTCCATGCAAGCCGCCTTGGGGCGCCAGGGTTCATAGAGCGCGAGTAATTTGAAAACATCGGGCTGGAACAGCTTCTTCATGTCCTCGCGCCGGAAAAGCGAGCACGCATCCAGGTAACGCTCGGCGCCCGTGAGCGACATGTGGCGCAGGAAATTTCGTCCTCGCATCCCATCGGGCATCGTCCGGCTGATCTTTCCCAGTACGCTCCGCGCGAGCGCCGGCAATGGTGTGTAGCCTCGCTCCCGCCGCTCCACCAGGTATTTGTCGTATCCCGCAAAAAGCTCATCCCCGCCGTCCCCCGACAGTACGACCTTTACGCTCTTGGCCGCCAGCTTGGAAACCATGTAAGTGGGAATGGCGGACGAGTCGCCGAAGGGCTCGTCGAGGTGCCACGCGAGATCCTCCAATTCCTCCAGGCCGTCTGGCCCGAGGGTCAGCTCGTGATGGTCCGTGCGAAATCTCCTGGCGACCACCCGGGCGTGTTCCATCTCGTTATAGTCGGGCTCGCTGAAACCGATCGAGAAAGTCTTCAGCGGTGCGGCAGTGAGCGCCGCCGCCGTGGCCACGATCGCGCTGGAGTCGATTCCGCCGCTGAGGAATGCTCCCACTGGGACATCGCTCACCATGTGCAGGCGAACCGATTCATCCAGCAGCTCACGTACCCGATCGACGAAATAGCCCACTTCCCGGCCGTGGTCCGGCTCGAACTCGATATCCCAGTAGCGCTCGATTATGGGCGCCCGGCCCGGCGTGGCGGTCAGCAGATGCCCGGGTTCGAGTTTGTGTACGCCGTCGATGATGGCTTCCGTGGGCGGAGTGGACAGGAACGTGAATAGATGAGACATCGCACTCCAGCTCAGCTTGCGCTCCACGTCCGCCACCTGCAGGATGGACTTCAACTCGGAAGCGAAGAGCAGCCTGCCGCCGGTCTCGGCGTAGTAGAGCGGCTTGATCCCCACACGGTCGCGCGCGATGAACACCTGCCTTTTTCGCTCGTCCCAAAGCGCAAAAGCAAACATGCCGCGCAGGTGATCCACCGCGCGCTTTCCGTATTCCTCATACAGGTGGACGATGGTTTCCGTGTCGGTGTGCGTATAGAAAACGTGTCCGCGCCCTTCCAACTCCCGGCGCAATTCCCGAAAGTTGTAGATTTCGCCGTTGAACACCACCCAGACCGTTCCGTCTTCATTGCGCACCGGCTGGCGGCCGGAAGCCACGTCGATGATACTCAGACGGCGCATACCCAAACCCACTCCCGGGCCAAAGTAATAACCCTCGTCGTCGGGGCCACGGTGGGCGATGGACATACACATGTCCCGCACTTCCTGCTCGAAAACAGGCTTGCCCTCCAAGCTGACGACGCCGGCAATTCCGCACATAGTCCGTGTACCCTATCCCCTTTCGTAATCCAGCGCCAGGCCTGTGGCGATCCGCGTTCTCCGTACCCACGCGGCAATCGCCAGCCTCTCGCTCGCATTCAGCAAATCGAAACGCCAGACTAAACCGGCGTACGTGACCGCATAAGCCACCCCCGTCGCCAGGATCGTAGGGAGAGGGGAAATATGGATCTGCGATTTGACTGCCATCGCCACTACCGCCCCGCACACAGCCGCCGCCAGCAAAGCGCCAAGACTGCGCCACGGCAGCAGATTGACCGCACTAACCCCCAGGAGCCTCTTCATCCGGATCAGCGCCCCTGCCTTGAAAAGCAGAGTCGCCAACACGGTCACCATCGCCGCGCCAAGCAGGTGAAACTCCCCGAGTGACCATTGGATCAGCCCCGCGATAATCGCCAGGCGCATCAGGTTAAGCGCCAGTAGGAACCGGGTCTGCGCAAACACGCGCATCACGCCATCTACCTGTAAGGTAGTGAGCAGGATCATGCCGGACCACACCATAAAGATGGGAGCGCTCGCGATGTAGCGCCTGGTAAACAGAAAGACGATGAACTCCCGGGCGTCCACCATCAGGAAGGCGGCCAATGGAAAGAACAGCAAGGCCAGTTTCCACGTCGTGTCGTGCCATATTGCCAGCACCGCCTGCTTCCGTCCCTCCGCCAGGCGCTCCTGCATCTTGACCATCATCACGTCGCTGGTCGGCGAGGCCGCGAAATCCACCAAGGGGATCTGCAGACAACCTACTGCGAAGATGGCGAACGTGGCGGGATCGAACAGGTGAGACACTACGTACTGAGGAAGGCTGGCTTGCAGGATCTCGACGAGAACCGCCAGACCGAACGGAAGAGCATACGCCAACTGGTTCCTGAGCAACGCCCGGTCCGGCTTGAAACTGCCGCGGAATTCCCTGCGGAAGTAGAACATCATGACGGCTGCCCGGAGGAAGGCCAGCAACACGGCGCCCTTCAGGAGCCAGTCCAGTTGCCGGAACCACAAAGCCGGCACGATGAAGACCGCCGCCCGCACCAGGTCTGAGACGGCATACGACGCCGCGGCCCAACGGTACCGGCTGCGCGAGATCAGGACAATCTCGAGTGCCATGGCGAACATCGTCAGGCAGATATACAGTCCGATCCAAGGCAGGTATTGCGACAACTCGCTGTTGCTCAGCCAGTGACTCAGTTTCGGCGCGGCAATTACCAAAGCTCCCAGACAAACGAGGCCGGTGGCCGCGAGGAATAGCAGGCAGTTCGCGACATACTGCCCCCCCATGCGAGGCGCTCGCGGAAGAAAATAATACAAGCTGGATGCCATCCCCAGTTGAGCGATGGAATAGACCGTGCCCCAGATTAGAAAGAGCTGTTTATATGTGCCGAACTGCGCTGGATCGAAGACCCGCGCCAAAACCAGCGGAATGAAGAATGTCGCGGCAAAGGCCACGGTTCGTCCGGACATCAACAACAAGGCCGGCTTGAAGACCGACTCGCTGGCCAGGGAAGTGGAGACGTCGATTGTCGCTGCGGCGGCCATCAGCTCTCTCCCCCGATCCGCCTGGCTGACGACACCATGCCGAGCAGAATGTATGGAAACCAGGTCAGTACGTAACCTCCCGACAGCCCGCAGACTACAAAGCCCCAGACGGCGATTTCCAGACCCGCACCTAGATTGGCCAGGCTCCGCCGCGAAGCGTCCAGGGCCAGTTTGCGCGCGTAATAGATGCCGAAACCCACAAACAACATAAATGGGATGAACCCTAGGATTCCAGTCTCCCCCAGTGGCTGAATAACTGTGTTATGGGTCACTAAGGCGCCGCGGGAATAAAGGTCGTTGGGCGCATAGAGCGGCCAGGCAATCACCGAACATCCCAGTCCTACACCGAGCAGCGGGTTATCGACAAACATAGCCAGGCCCGCCTGCGTGGTTGCCAGCCGCTGCCGAAAACTCACATCGCCCTTCAGGCTGGAGAAGTCTTCACCCCGTGACCAGTACTTGCCGCCCAGCGCCAGGCCTGCCGCCACCAGGGCCACCAATGCGGCCTGAAGCCAGATACTTCGCTTCCGCCAGGCGAAGAGTCCAACCACCGCGGCCAGCCCCACCAGTCCACCGCGCGAGAAGGTCACGAAAATCGCGCCTATGTAGACCATCGAAATCCCCAACAGCGCCAGGCGCGGCGCCAAGCCGAGACCGGTCGCCAGGAATGCCGCCAGAGGCACGAGGATCACCAGGCTGTAAGCAACCTCGTTGGGATTGGCAAAGATCCCCAGCCATGAGGCCCTGCCTTCGACTAAGTTGCCCTGTAAGTAGTTTCTCAACGTGCCGGCAGCCGGTATCAGCCCGCCGATCACGATGGTCCACATGACGCCCCGCAGGCGGCGCTCCGAATTTGCGCAGTTGACAATGAAGAAAAAGACGAGCGCCATCTTCACCAGGTCGGAGAGGGACTCGACCGCCTGGCGCGGCCACAGCGCAGTCAGGCAAGACAACGCTGCGGCGCCCACAAAGCCCAACAGGAGAGATCCTTCGGGCCAGGCGAAACACAGAGTCCGCCTCCCGAACATGGCCTCCACCAGCAACATCGCCAGTGTGGCTCCGGCGACGACTGCGTCTGGGCGGAGTGCCTCGGTCGCCGGCGCCACAAAGGGCAGATTCGCGTAAAGAAGAAATAGAAACGTGAGAAGCAGCCAGTAGGAGGCCGGCGCCCCTGTGGCGGTGGCGCTCTGCTCCGTGAAGCAAGTTTGGGAAGCGGCGGATGAGTAGAACCGGGTCTCCACACTAGTCCCGCTATCGCTGAACATTGCCACCCTCCTGACTGACTCGGTGGCGCTGCCGGCATCCGCTCACCACGTCGAAAGCGCGGCGGATCTGGCAGTTCAAGATGTCACCCGAGAAGGCGCCCCGGAAATCGCGGCAGGAGTTCTCCCATAAAAGGGTCCGCGGCACTGTCAAGTGGGGGTGTCCCACGTCCCTGTGCCTGCATACGGTGTAGCCAAACCGATAACCCGCGTTCGCCACCGCATTCACCGCGGCTGTGTTGAACTGACCGCTGGGATAGGCGAAATGTCGAACACCCGTCCCCAGCCTTCTTTCGATCTCTTCCCGGGACCCCGTCACTTCGTCCGCTACCCGCGGTCCGCTCTCGGTGGTCATCAAGACGTGAGTCTTGGTATGGGAGCCGATCGTCATGCCGGCGCGATGGATGCTGTTGAGCATCTCCCACGTCAGTGAGTAAAATGGTTTGAAAGTGTCTTCCGAAATCGGCGCCTCGGATTCCAACGCCGCTACCACTCTTCCTATGCTTTCCTGGGGCAGCGCTTCGAGCAGCGCCCGAGTGGCCTGATACGGATTGCCGGCAACCAACCCCTGCGGCAACCCGGCGAGGTGGCCGGGCTTCCCGGTGCGGGCCGCGAATCGCCTGGCCAGCAGGAGATAGAGCTTATCGTGGGTTTGAACCCCCGTGGTGTTCACTAAGCCGGTCACCACGAACACAGCCGCCGGAATGCCCTTTCGCTTAAGCAGCGGGAACGCGTGATCGTAAAAATCGCCGTAGCCGTCATCAAACGTGACGGCCGCGATCGCGTCGCAAGAGTTGTCGCTCCCATCCAGCCGTGCGCCCAATTCATCCAGCGAAACAAATCGGAAGCGGCGGCCGATCCAGTCCAGGTGCCGTTCCAGCATTTGCCGGCTCACCAGCATCGAAGGAATGGAAGTGGCTGCGCTGGCCGCGAAATCCTCCACCACCCGGTGGTAGCCGATCACTACCGGGACGCCGTTCGAGCCCCACAGCGAGCCGGCAACCCTGTCCATGCCTGTCCGGCTCAAAATTCCTGCGGCTCCGGTCTTGATCCAGCTTCGAATCATATGGGCTTTCTCGTCAGCACGCTCGTCAGCACCCGCCGCGCAATCCGGCGCGACGCCCGATCGAGTTCTACGGACCGTCGGCAAATGCGTCCCACGACGCTCGGAGGGTATAATTCCAATCTGACCAGTTCGCGGCTGTCGCGGCTCCAGTGAGACTTGTAACCTTCGTTACCGTGCAACAAATCGTACTCAATCGCTCCTTCTTCCACAGCACGCTGGATGCCAAGACCCATCGAGACCAGGCCGACACTCTGCTTGTGATACGCCGCGTCGAAACCCGATTGGTAGAAATAGAAGGTCCGGCCATATAAGAACCCGTAGAGACACGCAGCCGGCTTCTGATTCAGCCGCAACACATACAGTCGCAGCCATCCGCGCTTCAGCGCGAGCCGGCTGAATTCGCGATGAAATTCGACCAGACCCGCGGTGTGGAAGGCGTCCGAGCCTCCCCGGTCGCGCCACCGCATGTTGTGCAGTTTCATGACCAGGTCCATCGACTCCCTGCATTGCTCGTCTGTGTGGACCTGCTCGAACTGCACCGTGTAGTCCCGGTTGAGCCGCTTCCATTTGCGGTTGAAGTTGTAACGATGCTCCGCGCCCAGGGTCGCCAGATAGGCATCCCAGGACACCCCCGATAGAGGAATGAAAGGGCACGTGTTCGTTACGGCCTCTGAAGTGCTCCAGTCCCTCCCGCCGAGGTCTGAGGCGACTCCGGCGGCAAAACAGGATCCTCGCCGTAACTGAGTCCAGTCGAGTACTACCCGCTCCTTCGCCAAACCTGACGCAAATGCCTGGCGCGCTTCCCGTTCGCAGCCCCTACGGACAATGAAATCCAGATAGTCGGAGCCGGCGCACCCATTTCCCAGAAACTCCAGCACCGGAAGCGGACGCCGGCGCAACAGACTCGCGGGCCGCAGAACGAATGGCGCCAGTGCGGCCAGTCTTTTCCCGCAGCGGACGGCGAGAATCGATGGTTGCCGGTCCCCGGCCAGGTGCTTCCACCAGGTATAGAGCCATTCCCACGTCAGGAAAAGACAATCGGAGTCACTCGCTTGCAGGAGTTCGCTCCACTCATCCCGTAGCGCCTCGAATCCAACTCCATCGGCGATTCTTTCCACCGTAGTGAGTGAGCCCGGTGCTTCCGTTTTTGTAAAGGTCGCTGTCATTATGCGGGCTGCAATTCCAAACGCAGCACCTGGTCTGCGATGTATTCCACTTGGGACGGTCCCACGTCTTGATGAATCGGCAGTTCCAGCACGTGTGCCCGGAGATACTGTGCCCCTGGACCGCTATCCTGCTCTGCCAGGGGACGGACTTCGTTCCAAAATTCCACCGCTCCGATGCCCCGCTGCCACAGGGCCCGGGCTGCCGCGTGTTTGTCCCGCACGAGTATGGGAAAAAATAGCGGGCAGACACCTTCATCCAGGTCTTCCCGCAGCATAGTCACCCGGCCTGCCAGCTTTTGCCGCAAGAGTAGAAAATTTTCCCGTCGCTTTCTGCGGATGCGGTCATAATCAAGCCGCTTCATTACCGTGTCACAGATGGAAGACATGGCAACGTTTACGTCGCCCAGGTTCCACCCGATGTTGCCGATCGGCACCTGCCGTACATCCGCCGCCCGCAGCAGCCGGCCAAACGCCCTCTTGATTCCGAACAAGACCTTGCCAACCAGATCCGCGCGGGACCGTAGGGCTTCCAGCGCCAGCTCGGCGCTGCGGCCGATGGCCGTCGTTTGCGGGCAACGCTGCAGTTCCAGGCCCGCAAGTTTTTCCAGAATGTTGCGGTTCTGCACCAGTAAGCCGCCGTTCGGCACGGGCAGAGTCTTGTATAAGCAGAAAACCGAATAGTCCCCCGATGCGCCGAGCGGCTTGCCCTGCGGTTCGCTAAGTAGAGAAAGCGCGCAATCCTCGATCAGGATGCTGCCTCGCTCCCGGCACAAGGCCGCGATCTCCTTCATCGGCTGCGGCCATCCCAGGTAATGAATCACGTAAATGACCCGAGGATTCAGTCTTGCCAGGCGCGACAGTGCGTCCAGGTCCGGCTCCAGGTTGCGGAGTATCGGATAGTAGACGATGGTGGCGCCGGCCGCCAGGATCGCAGAAACTTCATTGCCGCTGTGATAGTCGGGGACCAGGACGATGTCGTCCTTCTTGAACTCCAACGCCCGGAATAAGTGATAGATGCCGCTGCGCGCCACACAGAAGGAGAGCCGGTTCGCGGCATTCAGCGGATACGGCAGGTTCCCATCGGAGTGGGGTTGCAAAAACTCATAAGGTGTTAGTCCCGGCCAGGATGAGATGTACATTAGTGTCTCTCGTCCTGCCTTCGAACGCCGCGATGCGGCCAGTAAGCGGCCGCCCGCTGAATGAATCTGCGTACATGATGAAGGCCGGGACGTTTGAGCCATGGAACAAGCTGGAACTTGATGAGTTGCAGAAAACGTCCTTTGAAGGTGCCGGGAAAGACGAAGAGCCAGCAGTGCCGCTTGACTTGCCTGGCCCAACTCAGCTTCCAGTCGGCGTTCGCTCCCAGAAAATCGTACTCCGTCACACCCTGCTCGAAGGCGCTCTGCAAGACCAGACAGAGAAGTAGGTTCGAAGGAGAAAAGCGCGCGTAAGCCGGGTCGTAACCTAACTTAAGCAGATGAGCCCGGTTCTTGTAGAAGAGGCTATAGTCGAAGGCCACTCGCGTCGCGCCTGCCTGTAGGAAGTGCAAACGAATCCAGCCGCGCTCGGCCGCGCGCCCTGCCAGAGTCGAATAGAACCTGGAGGTGGCGGGATCGCAGGAGATGGCGGTCCGGGCCTCACCCTTCCAGGCCGCCGCTTCCAGCCGCAAACCGGCTTCCAACCCTTCCTTCAGCCCCTCGGCCGAGGTGATTGCTTCGATCTCTACCGGCCCCGTCGCCTTGAGGCGTTTAAATCGATTTCGCAGATTCGAGCGATGTTTCGCCGCCAGGCTGTCGAAGTACTCGCCCCAGGATGGGCCGAGCGGCACGTACGGAGAAGCTTCGGATTCCCAAACTCCGGTTCGACAGTCGTCCGCCGCTGCCAACTTGGGCATTTCCTGCAGCGTTGCGCACCCTTCCGGCAGTTGGCAGAGTTGCAGAAGGTCCCAACACCGGTTCCGTGAGAGGTGAGCCCAGATGGCGCGATAGACCTCTTCCCGTCGTTCCGCGATAAGAAAGTCCGCGCGCGGAACGTGCGCATTGTAGAAGAACCCCAGCCGCCGCACCTTGATTCCCCACATCCGGACTGGCGTCAAAATCAGCGGAGCGATGGCGATGGGTCGATCGCCTGCCCTCAGCACCAGAACATGCAGGGTGCTTCCGGCGCCGAAGGACTCCCACCAGGTGCGCACCCAGGCGTACTCCAGAAAAGGGTGGTCGAGTCCAGCGGCTTCCGCCACTTCGTTCCAAACCGGTTCCAGATCCACAAAGGACTGTTGATCGGTAATGGTTTCGATGCGGATCTCCGCGTGGACCGGCGCCTCCTCCACCAAGTCCGTTATCGCCGCCGAGCGTGTCATCCGATACGTTCCTCCTAAGTGTCCTTAACTACGGCCGGGTTCCAAATGCCCAGGGGACGGCCGCGTACAAAGTAATAAAGGCCCGCAACCGGCGCCCAGTTCATCAAAACAAAGGTGTACGGAATCAGCATGACTTTTCCAAGCGTTTTTCTCATATCCCCTTACTCCCGCACGGTGCGGAGTTGTGCGCGGCGTAAGCCGCCGCGATGCGACGTCCACCAGCCGGCGCAGGCCATGGTGTACCACGTGACCTGAAGAAACATAACTATACGATACAGACCATCGGGCAAAAACAAGTTGGAGATGAACACGGCAGCTAGACAATATGGCACGATTAGACGGCCGACCTTATGAGAAATCAACTGCACAAAAATCGGGTTGTGCCACGGCACAAGCAACTCGGGCATTTCAGCGAAAAGCTGATAATTACCCGTCAGTGTGCGTAGCTTCTTTTCGTATTCACTGTCCGGGCTTTGAGTCACAGCGCCGTACGCGCGCGCCGCCGGATCGAAAATAGCGCGCTTTCCTCCGAGTACGATCCTCATCGGAACCACCACGTCATCCAGAACGGTTCCCGGGGATAATGGCACAAATAGCTTGCGGCGGATGGCATAGATCGCTCCTGTCGCCCCCGGCACGGAGTGGATGTCGCTCTCCATCGCGCGCAGTTTCTTTTCGTAACGCCAATACAGACCCACTCCATCGGTGGCTTCCTTGGCGTGTGCATCCAACAGGACCAACGCTCCGGAAACTGCTCCGACGGATTCTTCCGCGAAATTCGCTACTAACTCGCGAATAGCCGATTTTTCCAATCGCTGCCTGGCATCGGCGAACATCACGATCTCGCCTCTCGCCATAGCCAGTCCGCTGTTCAGGGCTTCCGCTTTGCCTCTGCGTACCGGACAGTAGACAATATCGACGCCTTGGCCGGCGTAATCCCGGACCAGAACGTCGGTGCCGTCGGTCGGCGCGTCGAGCGACACAATCACTTGTAGCTTGTCCGCGGGGTAATCCAGGTCGAAGCAATTTTGGATCTTGGCCCGGACGTTCCTGCTCTCGTTGTGCATCGCGATCACCAGGCTGACGCTCGGCTCTTGATATCGCTTATGCACCGGCCGCCGGGCCAATCTCCGCCAGAGCACCAGCAATAGCGGATACCCTACGTAGACATATGCGATACACGTAAGTGCGGCCCAGAAAATTGCTTTGGCCATCTTCTTCGCTTTGCCTCATCCCGAGTTAACGCCGGCCCATGTAGTGCCGCTGATAGTACCGGTAAGCGTAGGCGTAACGAGTGTCTCCGTATTCAACATCGTTCAGCACAACGCCCAGTATGTTGGTCGCGCCGAGACTCTCGACGGCGCGTTGTAACAGTTCGCGACGGGTTTGCCGGGCGCGTATGACCAGTATGACTCCGTCGGCTAAGCCGGCCAGGAAATGGCTGTCTGCAATCGGCACGATGGGAGGACTATCCAGCACGATTAACTGGTATTTCTCCCTCAGGCGGGCGAGAATCTCCGGCGTCCGCCGCGAGGAGAGAAGTCCGGCGGGGTCGCTCACCTGAGTGCCGCCCGGCATCACGTACAAATTTCCGACCTTCGAGACAAAAGGACTGACCTCGCGGTCGGTCACCGCCAGCAGATCGCTGAAACCCGGTGGGTCCTTGAGCCCCAGACGCTCATGCACCTGGGGACGCCTTAGGTCGCAGTCCACCAGCAGAACGCGTCCGTCCACCGACGAGGAGAGCGCCATGCTGAGATTCAAAGCCGTCAGGGATTTTCCTTCTCCTCCCGCGGCACTGGTGACAACCAGCACGCGGCCTCCGGTTTGTTCCCTCCACCGCTGCACTTTCAGCGTCAGAATGCCGTACTGTTGCGACGCAATGGATTGAGGGTCGCTTAGAACGGTGAGCCGGTGCTCTTGAAAATGACGCCGCTCTTCCGGAGCGATCCCATCGTCCTTGAGTTTCAGAGCTTCCAGCCGGATCGGCCCGTTGTGCCAATTTTCTACCCCATTCTTGGCCGGGCGCATCCTGGGCAGGCTGTTGGCTATCGTGGGAATGGCCGACAGCACCGGGATATTCATGAATCCCTGGACTTCTTCGATCGTCTCGAACGACGTATCCATCTGTTCGACGAGGAGCACAGCGCCCAACCCAAGCCCCAGACTTGCCAGAAAACCCATTAAGATGATCCGCTCACGCTGCGGGCTGTATGGGGCCGAAGGCAGTTGGGCCGGCTCGATGACCTTGAACGCAACATGCTTGTTACTCTTCTCCACCCGCTGGTCCAGTTTCTGCGCCTGTTGCTTCACCAGCATGGTCTCGTATTGCGTGCGCGTGAGCGACGCATCCCTCATGCGTCGCGTAAGTGTCGTTTCCAGGCCGGGCGAAGAGTTGATCCTTCTTTCATAACCGGCCATCTGGGATGTCAGCGCGGATCGCTCCTGTTGGTAGCTCTTCACGCGTTGATCGATCGATGTCAGTTCGGCCTGCAATGCGACGTAGCGCATGTGCAAGGGCGATGGTTCGCGGCGAGTCCCAAGGGGCGTTCCGAGGGCCTCCAGATCCCGGATTTCTTTTTCGGTTCGCTGGATCTCCGGATTCTCCGCAGTGTACCGGGTCTTGAGTTGCCGCAGCTTGAGCCGTAACTCGTCGAGTGTTGTTTCGTTGATGCTTTTCTCTCGCGGCGCCGCCTCCAGCGCTCCTTGATTTTCCAGAGCCAGGATCTCGTTGACCACGGCCTGGCGCCGCGCCTGAGCTTCCGCTATCTGGTCGGATTTACTCTGCGCCTGCTGCTGCAGGTTTTCGAGCCACTTGAGATTGGCCGCGAGGCGATCGGGAAGTTCCTGCGCCACACTCTGCTTGTAGTTCCTTAACCCATCTTCTTGTTCCCTGAGTTGCGTCCGCAGCCGATCGACTTCTGCGTCCAGGAGGCTGTCCACCTGCGCCACACGTTGGCCGTGCAGGTCCGACGTTCGCTCGACGAACAGCGTCACCAGGCGGTTTGCCACCTGCATCACCTGCTGTGGTTCATCGCCCTCGAAGCCGACATAGAAGGCATCGGGGCTCTCAACCTGGACCTGAATTCGCGACTTCATATCGGCAGTCGCCCGCTCCAGCGTCCGGTTCCCTGCGGTGTCGTACAGCTTGAATTCGCGAATTACCGTCTCCAGCACCGGAGCGCTGAAAAGCGTCTCGCGGATGGCGCGCAACTGCTCCTGAACGTTGACCGTGGCTAGCCCGTCGACCTTTCCGCTTAAGTAAGGCTCCGGTACCGCGGCCTCCGAAGCCACCAGCGCCCGCGCGCGAAATCGTTCCGGTAGCCTCCCGGTGTAAACCGCGACACCAGCCGTGACCAGCACCATCGGGACCAGCAAATAGAACTTGCGGCGCTTCAGCGTTTTCAGCACAGTGAATGCAGAATGTCGCTTCCCATCCTTGTTTGCTTGCATTGGCTATCGGTCCTCCGGAGGGCGGGCCTCGCCTGGCTGAGACTGGGACGAGCCTGCGGGGAGCGGCTTTTGCCGATGCGGGTCCTCGGTCAGTTCCGGCGGACGCGACAGAGTGAACTCCAGCCCCGCGAAGTAGCGCCTCCGCGACAACGGGAACGTCGAGAACTCACTTATGTTCTGGCCATAGAATTCCGTGCGCGTGAACGCGGTCACCCTGTCACTGAGCTTGTAGTCCAGACGGAGCTGGACGATTACGCTCTTGATACCCCGGTTTTCAGGCGTAACTCCGTTGAGCGCCCTCTGCACGTTGCCTTCCAGGCCGAGACGATTCGTCAGCTTTCCCCAAGCCCGCACCGATACCACCTGGTAGATCGAGTCGGGCGCCAGACCAGAGCCGAAGGGGATAGGCCCGGCGGGAGCGCCGAAAGGCGCCAAACCTCCGAAGAAAGCCAGGTAACGCTGGTACCCTGCCGACAGCCAAACATCGCCCACTTTCTTATCCACCGCCGCCGCGCCCGTGAACGACGATTGCGTGGCCCGAGTGATGCCCCCCGACGCCCGTACCGTTAAGCCGGGATTGACCGTGTAGATGTAACCCAGGTTGACATTGTGCGCGCCGGTATCGATTGCCGATGGTCCGGACTGGAGCGGATGGACGTGCAGATACGCGTAGCTTCCCGACAGTGCATGGTGACGGGTGATTGTGCGGTCCACCGTCACCGTCCCCGCCAAACCGGTACGGTCCAGCCGGCCCGCCAGTTCTCCGGGCAGCGCCATAGTTGTGAAAGCGTTGTCGAAGCGAACACTCACGACGGTGCGGTGGTCCAGGCGGTAGCCCAATCGGGCATAAAAGGCGTTCTCCTGATAGCGGCCTCGCGGCAACAGAAGAAGACTGTTGATCAGCCGCCGCGTGGGATCCATCGTCGAGAGAAAGGAATCGGCGCCGTCCAGACTCAACCTGGAACTGATCTGTTGCCGGAAGTGCAGGTTCGCGGCATGGTTCCAGGCACTCAGGCTTTCATCCCGGGAATAGATCTCACCCTCCCCCTGGTAATCCACGGAGAACTTAGCTCGATGAGTGCTCTTTATCCACGCGAAAGTCGGCGAGGTCAAAAGAGAGACACTGCCATCCAACACCCGCGAGCCCACCACAAAGTTGTCGTCATAGCCGGAGCTCAGGCCCAACGGCGACGTAAGATAAAACCCATTGGGCCGTTCTTGCGCCCTACCCGGAACCACCAGATGAAGAGCCGGGACAATGCCCAGCAAAAATAATAGCCCGCGTCTCATGCTTCCTTTACACTCCTGATCGCTGGAAGCCTTCCGGCCGCTCAGCGGATTACTCGATTCCACCTACTCCACGTACACCGTATCCAGAGTCTGAAGATAGAACGGCGCCCCGCTATCGTCCGCGACCAGTTGTTTGATGTTGATCTTGATTCGTTGCGGGCCGGCCAACGTGTTCCTTAATACAATTACCTTGTTCGGCCGGGCAAGGTCGGTGAAGCCTCCGGCCATCGCAATGGCGTCGAGCACGGTCACCCGGTTCTTGATTCTGTACACGTCGGGCCTGCGGACTTCGCCCAAAACGGAGATCTTGAGGCTGTTGACCTGCTTGACCATCACGTTGACGACTGGCTGGACGACATACTTGCTCAATCTGCTTGTGATCTCCTGCTGAAGCTCGACCGAAGTCTTACCGCTTGCCTCGAGCTCGTTTGCCAGCGGGAGTGAAATCCTGCCGTCCGGACGAATTACGACCGTGGTCGACAACTCGGGCTCTTTCCACACGAACACCTCAATCACATCTTCGGGACCCAAACGGTATTCGGCCTCGCCAGGAGTCGTGCCGGCGGGCGCCTTAAGAACGTCCGCTGCCGTGACCAGCGCGGCGCCCGTCATAAGAAGTATGGTTAGGGAGGCGGCTTTGTTCCAATTTGTTCTTCGTCTCATGTCAACCCCGGTAATGCCGGAACTTCGGTTCTCGTTCACGTAGGTGAATACCCAAGCTAAGGTAACAAGGGAAGCCGGCCGTCGTCTGGTCAATAGTGACCACGGGCCCGGTGTTTGGGCCGCCGCTGTCCCTGGGCATGGCCACCTCGAGGCGAAAACGCCGGCACGAGGCGGCTCGCTTATGGCAAATGGCGCCGCCTCGACGGCTGATGGCGGCCTCTCGCGTATCCGGGGCTTAATGTGCGAATTCTCTCACTCCAAACCTCACTTCATCAACGCCGCGGGGCTAGTGGTCACTTATGACCAGACGACGAGCCCGGCGCCTGTTACTTTGGGTCATGATCCGAGACCGAGACTCTTGGACAAAGTAAATCGGCTCGCTAAGGCGTCGTAAGGCGTACACACTTTGTTGTGGCTGCAAGTACTCTGGAGCACGATTCGCAAGTTACTTCGGCGGCGCTGCTTCTCCGACCCGGAAGAATCTCGCGCGACTCGGGTGACGGATTAGTACTTGTGGTGCGCACAAGGCAAGCCTGGGCGGGCTGCGACAACGCGCCGTCGGGCGCCTCGGGGCCGCCAAGGTATTGGGCATTGCCCCGAGACGACTCGGAATACGGGGGTTACCCGTTACGCTTATGGCTACAGCTATTATAGGCAACACTGCTTGGGCCGACATTACCGCATCCCCTTGCAAGGCCCAACTGAAGGTGCGGGCGTACAGTCTGGCGCGCCCGCGCGGGGCTTTTCTCGCCGCGGAGCTGACGCTGCTGGCTGTCGCTTTGCTGCAAACGGCCTGGGGCGAGCACATCCCTGGTACACTCATTTTAATCGCCGCCTGTGCGCTTCTCTTTCATGTCAATAATCTCGACCAATCTGTCGTCAGCGCCAAGTCATCGCAGTTCTGGATCGACCTTTTGGAGTCTGTCTCCCTGGGTTTCCTGGCATCCGCCTTACTTTTCTATGTATTTCCGCGCTTGGTTCCGCGAGTCGGCATCGCGCTCGCGGCTGCGGTGCTGGTCGGCCTCTTGCCAGTGATCTTGCGATTTTGTCTGGGGCACCTGGTCAGTCGCGGGAAGTTCGTGGAAGACATCCTGATAGTCGGCACGGGAGATTTGCCGGCAAAGCTGCACCGCGCGCTGGGCCGCGGCTTGGGCCGCTCCAGGCGCAATACGCAGATGCTGAGTCTTTCAGAGAGTCCGGCGAGCCGGAGGGGGGCGGTCGATCTCACCGAGCTTAACGGGTTGGTGGAAAGGGGCCAGATCTCGCGAGTCGTCATAGCCGAGCTGGACGCGCAGAACCGGGAGCGATTGGCTGCCGCGCTGCTGGATTCCCGGCTTCGCGGCTTACAAGTCAGCGACGCAGTCGATTTTTATGAAAAGCTCTGCGGGAAGATCTGGGTTGAAGCCTTGAATCCCCAGTGGTTCGTCTATACGAATGGTTTCAAGCGTTCCCCGGCCGGCACCTGTCTGAAGCGGTGCTTCGATGTGACGTTCGCACTGCTGCTGATTCTGTTTGCCTTCCCGTTGCTCGTGCTGATCGCCATCGCCATCAAGTTCGAGTCGGCGGGGCCCGTGCTCTTCCGGCAGGTCCGCGTGGGTTTGCATGGCAAGCCTTTCGTCATTTACAAGTTTCGCTCCATGCGCCACGATGCGGAGCTCGAGGGCGGGCCGGCCTGGGCGGCAGAGTGTGACGAAAGGGTGACAAGAGTCGGCCGGCTGCTGCGCATCTTGAGGCTTGATGAAATACCGCAAGCGTTCAATGTGCTGAAAGGGGATATGAGCGTGGTGGGACCCCGCCCGGAGCGGCCCTGCTTTGTCGAACGGCTCGAGCAGGAGATCCCCTTTTATAATCTCCGTCATTACCTCAAACCGGGTATTACGGGGTGGGCTCAGGTGATGTATCGATACGGAGCGTCCGTGGAGGATTCCTACGAAAAACTGCGGTACGACTTCTATTACGCCAAGCACAAATCCTTCCGCTGTGACGCTGTAATCCTGCTGAAGACGGTAAGAATCGTGTTGTTCTGTCGGGGACGGTGAAAGTGCCGCATCACCCGGGGCGCCGGGCGCGGTGTCGAACAGCGGGAATACGTAACAGCTCACGTGGGCTACCCTTTCTGAGGGAGCGGGGAGGGAGCAGGCTGATGACGGCGATGGCGGATGATCGCTTCGGTGAGATACTCCAATGCGTTGCGGCCCTGCTTTCTGAACAGCCCGGCGCCGATCCCAGTGCTTCGGGATCGTCGACGAACTATTCAAGAAAGTCCCGGATTTCGGGCGTGCTTACAGCGCAGACGGTCTTACGATCGGGGACTTCGACTCGTTCGGGCCGGCGCGGCGCAATCTCCGGCAGTTTATCGAGGCCATGAGATGAGCGCCCGGATCCGCGATTTCATGGTCCCGAACCCGGATAAGAGCTTGTCACGAAATAACGTTGCCAATTGCGGATCGCTCCCTCTCTACCGGCTCGGCAAGAGACGCGGTACTGAGCCGCAGCCAAAGGGAGCGATGAGAAGGCTGTTTCATGACAAGCCCTAAGCTTCCGGGATGAATCTATCTCAGCGCAGGCCAAACGCGAACACCGCGTGGTTTGCGGAGATGGCGACATACTGCTTGCCATCGACCATGTAGGTAACCGCGGCGGACGAGATCTGGCCGCCCGTAGTGGCATGCCACAGCGGCGCACCGGTCCGGGCATCGAGGGCCCAGAAATATCCCTCCCGGCTGCCCGTGAACAGAAGGTCGGTGGCAGTGGTCATAATTCCGCTGTCGGTGACGTCGTGCATTTTGAACGTCCACTTTTCTTTGCCTGTGTACGGGTCGAGAGCGATGATTTCGCCGTGACCGGCTACGTCCGTCCAACTATTGATCGGATTGCGTCGGATTGGCTGCACGGCGGACTTGGTCGCTCCACCGAAATAATTCTGGCCTTCGTGATAGGCGGCCGGCAATTTCGAGAAGTAAGAGTAATAATCCTTCCATGCGGCCACGTAAAAAAGCCCCGTATGAGGACTCCAGGAGGGTGAATACCAGTTCGTACCGCCCTGCATGCCGGGGTAGAGCTTGGTTCCTTCAAGAGTTGGCTGGGTATTGGGCGATCGTATGGGGCGACCGTTCTCGTCGAGGCCCGCCGCCCATGTCTGATGGACGAATGGGCTGCCGCGCATGAATTTGCCGGTAGTCCGGTCGAGGACGTAAAAGAAGCCGTTACGGTTGGCCCATAGCATCACCTTCCTGCGAGTCCCGTTCCAATCCAGGTCGGCGAGGACCGGGACCTGTGTGGCGTCCCAGTCGGAGCTGTCGTTGGGCGTGAACTGGAAATGCCATTTCAATTTGCCGGTGTCGGCATCGAGCGCCACCACGGAGCAACTGTACAGGTTGTCGCCGGCGCGTACGTCCGGATTATAGTCGGGTCCCGGATTGCTCGTACCCCAGTAAATCAGGTTCAGGCCGGGATCGTAGGACCCGGTGACCCAGCTTCCCGCCGAGCCGTGCTTCCAGGAATCGCCCGCCCACGTTTCGTTGCCGGGTTCGCCGGGGCCGGGCACCGTATTAAACCGCCACGCTTCCTTTCCGGTGGCAACATCGTAGGCGGCGAAGAACCCGCGAATCCCGTATTCCCCGCCTGCCGGCCCTATCACCACTTTGTCCTTGACCACCAGCGGAGCTTGTGTGATCGAATAACCCACCTTCGGATCGGCCACCTGAACATCCCAGAGCACGCGCCCGTTCTTCGCGTCCAGCGCGACCATATGGGCGTCGATGGTGCCCATGAACAGAGTGTCGCCATGTATCGCGAGGCCGCGGTTCACCTGGCCGCAGCACACGCGGGCATCGGGCGAGACGCGGTATTGATAAACCCAGAAAACGCGCCCCGTCTTGGCATCGAGAGCCACTACGTCGTTCGGCGCCTGGGTAACGTAGATGACGCCGTCGACGACAATCGGCGTAGCCTCCATCTTTTGTATCGAATCGGCCTGGAACACCCATTTTATTTCCAGGTTTTTCACATTGGCGGGAGTAATCTGATCGAGCGTGCTGTAGCGCTGGCCGGAATAACCTCCCGAATAGGTCAGCCAGTTCTGCGGCTCCTTGCCGGCGCGCAGCAGACGCTCGTAAGTCACCTGCGCATGGAGCGTGGCGCCCGCCAGAGCGAGTAAAGCCAATCGTTGAAATCTCATTGTCCGCGCCCTCCCCGTCCTCTACCTCCGCCGCCATTCGCGGGCCCTTTCAGGCTGACCAGATAAGCGATGAGGTCGGCCCGCTCGGCATCGGTCAGCTTGTCCCGGAAAGATGGCATCCGCGGATCGTT
>JBGPKH010000022.1:0-31562 GCA_041485845.1 Bryobacteraceae bacterium | reverse complement strand
TGGTGTGCCCAATTCCTTGATTCTTGCCTCTCTCCGGCCAGAAACGCTCATCACGAATCTCCCCTTCCGCCCGCAATGCTGGCATCTCCAAGCTTCCACGACCTTTTGAACATGTTTGCCCACTTGGTTGCGGAATCGCTGTCGTTGAAATATACGACTACCCCTCGGCCTCCAAGTGCGGTATTCTTCTACCATGATGCGTCTGGCACTCCTTTTGCTAGCCACCGCCGGTTGGGCCCAGCCCCCTCTTTCCCCTACCGACCTGAACCGCGTCGTCCTCGGAAGCGTGGCGCCGGATTTCGAGCTGCCGTCGGCCGAGGGCGGAAAACTCAAGTTGAGCAGCCTGCGCGGCAAGAACGTCGTATTGGTGTTTTACCGCGGCTATTGGTGACCGTACTGCGTCAAGCAACTGGTCGAGTTGCAATCGCTTCTGCCGGCTAACCACCGCAAGGATACGCTGGTCGTGGGGGTCAGTCCGGACTCGATGGAACAGATCAAGAAAGTGATTCCGATCGTCACCGGGCGCACCGGAGGGGCCTTCGTGGTCACCCTGCTCAGCGATGCGGACCACAAGATCATCGACCTCTACGGATTGCGCAATGACATCATGGCGGCGGGGGGTACTTTTCTGCCATACCCGACGACCTACGTGATCGACGTGGCAGGCAAGGTCCGCTGGAAGTTCACCGAGAAGAACCAGGCGGTGCGTCCGTCCAACGAGATGATTCTCGCCGAGATCAAAAAGATCTGGTAGGCCGCGCCAAGGCTTTACGGGTTTGACTTGATATGGGCTTACCCGAGAAACGCATTGAGGAAGTGTTCCACGCGGCGGCGGAACTGCCCGCGGCGGAGCGCGCAGCTTTCCTCGAGCGCGCTTGCGGCGGAGACGCGGATCTCCGGCGCGAGGTGGAAACCCTGCTGGCCCACGACAACCCGGGCGATCCCTTCATTGCCGCCGCCGTGGCCGACGCCGCTCTGACGCACCGGCTCCCCACCGGCGAGATGGTGGGCCCCTACCGGATCGCCGGTATTCTCGGCGAGGGCGGCATGGGGGTGGTCTACAAGGCCGAGGACACGCGTCTCCACCGCACCGTTGCCCTCAAGTTCGTCAAAGCCGGTTTCGACGCGCGATTCGAGAGCGAAGCCAGGGCCATTTCGGCGCTGAACCATCCCCACGTCGCGACCCTGTACGACATTTCCCAGCACGGAGGAGCGTCCTGCCTGGTTCTCGAGTACGTGGAGGGCAAACCGCTCAAAGGGCCGCTCAGCCTGCCATTGGCTCTGGGATACGCGGTTCAGATCGCGGAGGCGCTGGAAGCCGCCCACGCCGCCGGGGTCACTCACCGCGACCTGAAGCCGTCCAACATCCTGGTGAACAAGCAGGGCCAGATCAAGGTGCTGGATTTCGGCCTGGCGAAGTTGACGGAATCCGCCGCCGCGGCCCCCGGCGAAGACGGGTTGACCCAGACGCTTAAAGCTACGAAGGAAGGCACGATCGCGGGCACCGCGGCATACATGTCGCCGGAACAGGCGGAGGCGAAAAAGGTAGACGCGCGCTCCGATATTTTCAGCTTTGGGGCGGTGCTGTACGAGATGATCAGCGGCCGCCAGGCTTTCCGCGGCAAGTCGACGATGTCGGTGATCGCCGCGGTGCTGGAGCGCGAGCCGGAGCCGCTCTCCGGTATTCCGGAGGAGCTGAAGCGCGTGCTCTGCCACATGCTGCGCAAGGATGCGGCCCGGCGCTGGCAGCACATCGGCGATGTCCGGCTGGCGCTCGAGGATCTGAAGACCTCTCTCGATCAGCCCTCGCAGGAGCGGCCGAAACCTGCCGTCCGCTGGCGTCCGGCGGCCCTCGCCGCGGTGGCCGCGGCAGCGTTGGCCGCCGCGGGCTACCTGGCACTGCGCAACGCGGCCCTCTCGCCGGCGGGTGCGGCGTACCGTTTTGAGCAGATCACCGATGAGCCCGGCCAGGAGATGAACCCGAGCCTCTCGCCCGACGGCAAGAGTGTCGTGTACGCCAGCCACTCCTCCGGCAATTGGGACATCTACCTGCTGCGCGTGGGCGGCAAGAACCCCGTCAATCTGACCAAGGGCTCCGCGGCCGATAACACGCAGCCAGTGTTTTCGCCGGACGGCGAGCGCATCGCGTTTCGGTCGGAGCGCGACGGCGGCGGTACCTTCGTCATGGGCTCGACCGGCGAATCGGTGCGGCGGTTGACCGACTTCTGCTATTTCCCGGCGTGGTCTCCGGATGGAACAGAGATCGCTTGCAGTACGGTCAACCCCTACCGGCCCGACGTTCGGGAGTCGTCCAACTCACAGGTTTTCGTCATCGAAGTCGAATCCGGCAAACGCAGGCTGGTGAGCGGAGGCGTGCAGGACGCCGTGCAGCCCAACTGGTCGCCGGACGGGCGCCGCATCGCCTTCTGGGGTGTGCGGGAGGGCGCCCGCGACATCCTCACGGTCTCGCGAGAGGGCGGCGACGCCGTCGCCGTCACCAACGACCAGCCCCTCGACTGGAATCCGGTCTGGAGTCCCGACGGGAAGTTCCTTTATTTCTCCAGCGACCGCGGCGGGGCCATGAACCTGTGGCGCGTTGCCATGGCCGCGTCCGGCAAGCCCGCCGGCGATCCGGAGCCGGTCAACGTCCCTTCCACCTACGCTGCCAGCATTAGCTTCTCGCGCGACGGCCACCGCCTGGCCTACTCCAACTGCCAGCGCAGCTCGAACCTCCAGCGGGTGGAGTTCGATCCGGTCCGGGAGAGCGTCATCGGCGCGCCGCGAGCGGTCACGCAAGGCATCAAAGAGACTCTCTACCCGGCTTTCTCGCGCGACGGGGCGTGGATTGCCTTTACGCTGCTCGGCTTGCATGAGGATCTCGCCCTGGTGCGGCCCAACGGCAGCGACCTGCGAAGCATCACGGACGACCCCGCGCGCGACCGTGCGCCTCGCTGGTCCCCGGGCGGAGACGCGATAGCCTTCATGAGCACGCGCGGCGGCCGCTACGAGATCTGGACCATCCGCCCCGACGGCAGCGGGCTCCAACAGCTAACCGAGGAGAGCCCGCGCGGGGGCGTGATGTACCCAGCCTGGTCTCCGGACGGGCGCCACTTGAGCTACAGCCTGCCCGACGAGATGGGCTATATCCTGGATCCCGGCAAGCCGTGGCGCGAGCAGCAGCCGCAGCCGGCGCGCGCCGAGTTGCCGGGAAACAGTTGGCTGTGGTTGAACGACTGGTCGCACGATGGAAGCAGGATCGCCGGCACGTTGCAGAAGATGGACGGCGGCACGCTGGGCATCGGCGCGTACATGGTGGAGTCGAAGAAGTTCCAGCAGTACACCAGCTTCGGCCAATTGCCGCGCTGGCTGCCCGACGGGCGCAGGCTCCTGTTCCACGCTCGCGGCCGCATCTTCCTGGCCGACTCCTCCGGCCGGCGTACCAAGGAAGTCCTCTCCACCAAGGAAGGGACCATCAACCCCTACTTCGATGTTTCCTGGGATGGCCGCATGATCGCCTATAGCCTGGAATCGATGGATTCCGACGTCTGGATCATGACCAGTGAAAAGTGAGGCTGGGCGTCGGGGTCAGCCACCAGCCCGCCGCTCTTCACCTCCACGGCTCGAGGCTGTCGTCCGTGTCGTCCATGTCGTCCATTTCTTTCTTGCTTCGGCGTCGCTTGGTGGCGTATACTGCCGCCAGATCCACTAAAACCAAAAGAGGGGATAACCATGTTCCTGAAGCGCTTCTCTGTTCTTGTCTTAGTGGCATTCGCCGCCTGGTTCGACTTGCCGCGGGTACAAGCCCAGACGTTCACGGCGTCTCTGCAAGGGACCATCACCGATTCGACCGGCGCGGTGGTGCCGAATGCCCACATCACCCTCGTCAATGAGGCGACCAATGTCAAACAGGCGAAGGTCACGGACTCGCGCGGAGCGTACCTGTTTACACTTCTGTCGCCCGGATCTTACAAGATGACGGTCGAGATGCCCGGATTTCAGACTGCGGTTCGCTCGGGGATGGTGTTGCAGGTGCAGCAGCAGGCCAACTTGGATGTCGTGCTGAACCTGGGCGATGTGGCCACCAGCGTGGAGGTGGCGGGAGAGACGCCGCGGCTGGATGCGGTCAGTGCCACACTGGGCCGCGTGGTGGAGAACCGGTCCGTGCAGAGCATGCCGCTTACTACGCGCAGCGTGCTGGACTTGGCGAACCTGGCTCCGGGCGTGGTCGGCACTGCCGGAGGAACGGGCACCAACTTCATCTCGAACGGGGTGCGGAACTCGCAATCCGACGTGCTGATCGACGGTGTGACCGCGGCGGTACACGAGCAGGGCGGCGGGGCGACCGACGTGAAGTTCCGTCCCACGGTGGAACTGGTACAGGAATTCAAGCTGCAAACCAACAGCTTTAGCGCCGAGTTCGGCTTCACCGGCGGCGCGGTGGTCAACGTGGTGACGCGCTCCGGGACGAACCAGGTCCATGGCAGCGCGTTCGACTTCCTGCGCAACAGCGCAATGAATGCCAACGCCTTCTTCTCCAACCGCAATGGCAGACCCATTGTTCCCTCCCGGCGCAACCAGTTCGGCGGCGCCGTCGGCGGTCCGGTGTACATCCCGAAGGTCTACAACGGCCGCAATCAGACTTTCTTCTTCTTCCACCACGAGGGCACCAAGTCCGCCTCTCAGGCCACCACCACCCAGACCCTGCCCACGCTGCTCGAGCGAGGCGGCGATTTCACGCAAACCATGGACGCGAGCGGCCGGCCGATTCTCATCTACAATCCGTTCAGCGTGACTCGCGATGCGAGCGGCAATCCCCTTCGGGCTCTCTTTCCGGGCAATGTGATTCCCAGTTCCATGTTCAGCCCGGTGGCCGTCGCCGCGATGAAGTTCTACCCGCAACCCAACCAGCCGGGACTCCCGTTCACCCATACCAGCAACTTCTTCCAGTCCGGCTCCAGCGTTTCGAACTCTTATCAGACCACCGCGAAGATCGATCACAACCTGAATGACCGGCGGAGAATATCCGGCCGCTTGAGCCACGGAATGGACACCAGCCTCCCTCCGGCATACTGGGGCAAGGACAACCTGATGAGCTCCAACGGGCCGGAGAACAACCGGAACCGGACGACCAGCGCCGCACTGGACTACACCCACACCCTGAGCCCCACGATGGTGTTGAGCGTGCGATGGGGCCTGGCCCGCCAGTTTGGCCGCAGAGATTTTGTCTGCGGCGACCAATGCGGCTTCAGCCCGTCTTCGTTGAATATTACCGGGCCGTGGGATTCGTTCAACGTGCCGCCGCAGTTCAGCCCCGAGGGATACCAGGCGGTGGGAATCAATCGCTTCGGCCTGATCAACCGCGGCGAGGATGTCAATCACTTGATTGGCAGCGTGACGAAAACGTTCGGGCGCCACACTATGAAGTTCGGCGGTGAGGCCCGCCTGTATCGCTTGAACTACGCGCAGCCGGGCGTCAACGACGTCAATTTCAGCTTCGCGCGTCAGATCACCAGCCAAAGTCCGACGGTCGCCAACTCGCTGCAAGGCAACGGAGTGGCGTCCTTCCTGCTGGGGTGGGGAAGCGGCGACGATCAGTCCGATGCCGCGGCTTCGTGGGCCTACCGGTCCTACGCCGGCTTCTACCAGCATGACATGCAGGTGACGCCTCGGCTCACGGTGAATCTTGGCCTGCGGTACGAATTGCCGATTCCGGAGAAGGAGAGATACAACCGGGCGAGCTGGTTCAATCCGACCATCAAGTCGCCGCTCAACGTGCCGGCGTATCCGAACCTGAGAGGCGGAATCGAGTTCGCCCTGAACGGGAACGATTATCGCAGCCCGCATGACACCGACAAAAACAACTGGGCGCCGCGGATCGGTCTCGCCTGGCAGTTCCGGCCCAAGATGGTGATGCGCGCCGGCTATGGAATCTACTATGGCCTGACTCGTGCGCAGATCAGCTCACCGCTGGGGCCCGGCTTCCGTGTGGGCACTTCCTGGAGCGCTTCGATCGACGGCAACGTCACGCAATACGCGCCGTTGAGCGCTCCGTTCAAAGACGGGCTCAACGCGCCGCCGGGAAGCAAGTTCGGCCTGCTCACCAATGTCGGCGTGGGGACCGGACTGTCGCCCATTCGCGCCTGGGACACCACGCCGTACTTCCAGCAGTGGAGCTTCTCGATTGAGCGCGAGTTGCCCAGCAACGCGGTTGTGGAAGTCGCCTATTCCGGAAGCCGGGGCGTCCACCTGGGCTTCGACACGATGACCAACCAGCAACGCATCAGCCAGGGCTACTACAGCTTAGGGGCCCAATTGAACAACCTGGTTCCGAATCCGTTCTACGGCATCATCACCGATCCGCTGGCCACCACCCTGAACAAGCCCACGGTACAGTTGATCCAACTGCTTTACCCGTACCCGCAGTTCACCAGCGTGGGCGCGTGGCCCGCGCCGCCCATCGCCGATTCCTTGTACAACGCAGGTCAGCTCAAGTACACCAAGCGGTATTCGCACGGCTTGAACGTGTCGGCGCACTACACGTTTGCGAAGATGCTCGACAACAACTCCCTGGCATCCAGCGGCCAGTCGTTTCTGGGCGGCTCGACGCCCATCCAGCACTATGACAATACGCGGCTGGAATGGGCCGTTTCGGTCCGCGACATCACCCATCGCGGAGTGATGGACTTCGCCTATGAGCTGCCCATCGGGAAAGGCAAACTGCTGGGGCACGACTGGAACCGCCCGGTCGATATGCTGCTGGGCGGCTGGCAGGTCAACGGGATTATCGTAATGCAGTCCGGAGTTCCGCTGGTTCCGAACCTGCAAAGCGGGGTGCTGCCCGGCGCGACGCAGCGGCCGAACCTGCTTTACGAACCCGGGCTGCCCGGTACGGTGCAAGACCGGCTGGACAAATACCTGGATCCGAACGGATTCAGCCGCCCGGCGTCTTATGTCTTCGGCAACGCCCCGCGAACCATGCCACGCACGCGCGGCCCCGGCTTGAAGAACCTGGACATGTCCATCTTCAAGAACGTCAATTTCGACCGCGATCGGGGCATCCGGCTGGAGATCCGCGGCGAAGCCTTCAACGTCACCAACACCCCGATCTTCGCGGATCCCAACGTAACCGTGGGATCGAGCGCCTTCGGCACCATCACCGGCGTCCAGAACAGCGCGCGGGTACTGCAGGTCGCGCTGAAGTTGAATTTCTGAATTCGAGCTGTCGTTGACATGGAACTGGCGGCCAGGGCGGACCCAAGCCGGCATGGGTCATAGCCAGCGGAAGCGCTTGAGCACCCAAAGTAGAAGAGCGGTTGTCAAGACCATCAGGGCGAACACGATCAGAAGGGCGTAAGGAGAGTCGGCCCCGGGCAGGCCTTTGACGTTCATGCCGTAGATGCTGGAAACGACCACGGCCGGCAGCGCCACGGTGCCCAACACGGTCAATACCTTCATCACCTGGTTGGTACGGTTGGCGACGCTCGAGAGGTAGACGTCCAGCGCGCCGGTGAGCAGGTCGCGCTGCATCTCCACGGTGTCCAGGTTGCGCGCCACATGGTCGTACACGTCGCGCAGGAAGGGCCACATGTCGCGGCCGATGAAGGGCGACTCGGTACGCTGCAAATGGCTCGCCACGTCGCGTGTGTTGACCAGAACGCGGCGCAAAACGATCAGGCTGCGCTTGGCTTCGAAGATCGCGGAGAGGGTCAGCGGCGTGGGGGCCTCCAGCGCCTCGTCTTCAAGAGAGTCGATGGTTTCGTCGAAGTGGTCGAGCACCGGCAGGTAGGTATCCACCATGTGGTCGATGATGCGGTAGTAGATCTGGTCGGAGCGTGGGGTACCGTTGGCCGCCTTAGCAACCTGATCAAGAAGGCTGCGCATCTCGGGGCAGTCGTCTTCGAGGACGGTGATGACGAAATCCGCCCCCAAAAAGATATCGAGGTCGGCAGTTTGAAGCTCGCCGCCGGGGTCGAGGCGAACACCCTTCATCACGGTGAAGGCGTAACTTTCGTTTTCTTCGATCTTGGCGCTCTGGTTGCGGTGGCGGCAGTCCTCGATGTGTAAAGGGTGGAGGTGATAACGCTCCGCCAGGTGGTCCAGGTCCGGGCTGTTGGGGTCGAGGATTTTGTGCCATTCCATCTATTGACAGCATAGACCGGTGGGATGCGCCGTGCCGCCTGGACCGCCGGACAGCGTGGCAGCGGACCTCCGTCAACCGTAGACCCTTCGTGGATCGTGGGCTACCGCCCGGCGGTATTGGTTCGAAAGCGGAGGCGCTCTACACCAAAGTTCTGGATCTTCGGCAGCGCACGCTCGGCGCGGAGCACCCACGCACCTTGACCAGCGCAGTCGGCCTGGCGACCGCGTACCGCGTTGGTGGCCGGTATACACAGGCGGAACTTCTTCTCGGCAGGGCGCTGGAGTCACAGCGGCGAGTTTTGGGGGAGGAACACCCCGACACGCTCGTTACGCAAAGTGAACAGGCCGCGCTGTACCAGAGCCAAGGCAGCTTCGCTCCGGCCGAGGCGCTGCTGGTGAAAATCGTGGACGTCCGGCGGCGCGTGCTTGGACCCCGGCATCCCGAAACTGCGACGACGCTGGCTTCGCTCGGCGAGGTGCGTCTCCGGCTGGGAGAATTCGCCGAATCGGAGGTGGTGCTCCGTGAAGCCTTGAGCAATTACGAAAGACGATGCCCGCAACGTGGGGGCGATACAACGCTCAGAGGCTGTTGGGCGCCAGTCTGGCGGCTCAAAGGAGATATGCGGAAGCCGAGCCGCTGCTGGTTTCGGGCTATCGGGGTCTGACCCAGATGGAGGCGTCAATCCCCTGGGAAAGCCGCGTGGCTTTGGCGCGCGCCCAGCAGGAGATCCTGCAGCTTTACCAGGATTGGGACAAACCGGAGCAGGCTGCGGCGTGGCGGGAAAGGGTTCAACGGGAGAACGATGGGCATCGCCGCGAGCGGTAATTCATCGCCCTACCTGCCCAATTTGCCCCGACGGTAGCCGCATGGAACCGTAGCACCGAGCCTCGGCCGCTCGCTAGCGGGACTAGCGCCCCAGTTTATCGAGGGTGGCTTTGGCTTCCGCCGCCGGGATCTCGCGAATGTAGATACTGCGGAAGCGGATCTCCGAACCGTGGGTTTGCAGCTCGATGGCGCCTTTGGCGGCCAGCGGAACGGCGCGATCGTAGTAGTTGTCCAGCACCTGGCCGTCCACCGTCTGTTTGTCGTTGAACCAGACCCACACGCGGGAACCGATCATCTTAATCCGGAAAGTGTTCCACTGGCCGACGGGGTTGTCGGCCTTGACCAGCGGCCACTTGCCGGGGTTGTCGGCGTTGTTGTTCCACAGGGCGCCCGATCCCCTGGGCGCGCCGTTCCGCGCCTCGCGGGGATTGTCCACGTCCCAGATCTGCACCTGCGGGTAGCTGCGGAGATAGATGCCGGAGTCGCCGTTGTGGCTGACCATGAGCCAATCGACGTAGAGATCGAAGTCGCCATAATCTTTGGCGGTCGCTAGATGCACGCTCTTGCCGTCGGAGACGATCTCGCCCTTGGCGGCGTCGACACTCCAGTGCAGGTCGCGTTCGGCGTTCCATTGGACTTGTTTGGCGGACAGGTCCTCCTTGGAGAGCAAGGCTTCGGCGTGGGGACTATAGGTCCCCTGTCGCCCGCGCCAGCCGGAAAGATCTTTTCCATTGAACAGCGCGGTGAAGCCCGCCGGGGCGCGGTTCAGCGGCCGTAGCTGGGGGAACGCCGCGGACAAACCCACCGTCACCAACAATCCGATTTGTACAAGCGCCATTGGCTTCATGGAAGCATCCGATCCATCTTATGACACGTCAACGGTTCAACGCCCAACCGACCGCGTTAACCAGGAGCTTGCGGAAAGGGTCGGACGAAAAATCCTCCGGGTGGCCGAGCGAGGTGTAAAAGACACGGCCGCCCTTGTGTGTGTTGGTCCACGCCACGGGATTGGGCGCGCGCTCGCTGCGATCGCTGGGGCCGACGGACTTGCCCATCAGCAGAGGCTTGCAGGATTTTGCCAGCGGCGCCACATGATAGAGCGGTGAGGGGGAGCGAAACTCCGCCGGCAGTCCCTTCACAACCGGGTCGCCGGATGCCACTAGCGACACAACCGTGCTGGATTCCGGCCCGTAGTGAAATTGCCAACGCGCTCCCAGTACATCCCATGCGAATTCACTCCAGTTCTGGAAGCCGTGAAGCGACGTGCGCAGGGCAACCAGCGGCTTCCCGGAGTTCACGTACTTCTGGATGGGGCCTAGCTGGCTCGCGGGGAGCGCTGTGGAAGCGACGTACAGGACGGCGAGATCGACGTCCTCGATGTCTTCGATGCCGGGGATGTCCCTCGGACCACCGGTCAGCACCTGGCAGCGCATGGTATTTCCCGATTCCAACTGCTGAGCGATCTGAGGCAGCGTGTCCGCGGAGCGGTTTTCGATTTCGGCCGAGATGAGAAGCAGATTGGCTTTACGCTTGGGAGGTTCCCGAGGGACTCCCTGCGCTCCGGCCAGAGGCGCAAAGCTCAGGCTGCCCAGCAGCCGAAGCATGGTTCGGCGGTCGTACATGTTGCGCCCATTCTATCTCAGACAGGCTCTGCAAACTTACGACGCCGGGCAGTTCGCGCCAGTCCGTGGCAAAGTCGCCGGAGACCGCTTGCTGACGCGCGGCTCGGATGCCGGTTCCGAGCCGGTATTGCCACGGGCTACCAGGCCTTCCCACCAGACGTGCCGCGCGCTATCCTGAGTCACCGAAGGCCGGTGATAAAACGTGCAAAGCAACTTCACTCGAAGAAAGCTCTTCTGGCGCGCTGCGCAAGTCTCCGCCGTGGCGGGACCTCTGTTCCAGGCAGCGTCGGCCCAAAGCAACACTCAAAGGCCCATCAACCGGAACTCATCCCCCAGCGGGCTGAAGATCACGGACATGCGGGCTTGCCGCGTGGCGGCCAACTACGATTACCCGATCATCCGCATTTACACCAATCAGGACGTCTACGGACTGGGCGAAGTCCGCGACGCCGGGGTGGAAGGGATCGCGCTCATTTTGAAAGCCCACCTGGTGGGCCGCAACCCGCTGGATATCGAAGGCAACCTGCGGCGCATCCGCCCGTTCGCCAATCATGGCCGTATGGGAGGCGGGTACAGCGCGGTCGATATGGCCCTCCACGACATTGCCGGCAAGGTATATAACGTGCCGGCGTATCGGCTGCTCGGCCCCCAGGTCCGCGACCGCATTCGTATCTACGCCGATACCACCGATCACAAAGATCCCAAGGTCTACGCCGAGCGCATGCGCAAACGCAAAGAGATGGGCCTGACGTTCTTCAAGATGGATCTGCATACGCAGTTGGTGGCCGATCGGCCGGGCGCGGTCAACGAACGCGGCGTCGCCACGGAAAAAGGTCTGGGCTATCTGTGCGAATATATCGGCGCCATTCGCGACACCATAGGGTGGGGAGTCCCGCTGGCCGCCGATCACTTCGGCCCGCTGAATGTCAAGGACGCCATCCGCTACGCCAGGGCATTCGAGAAGTACCAGCTTTCCTGGGCCGAGGACATGGTCCCGTGGCCGAACTGGCAGGGTCTCAAAGAGATCAGGGCCAACACCACCACTCCCCTGCTGACCGGCGAGGATATCTTCGGATTGACCAACGGCTTCGATGCGGTCATCGACAACCACGCGGTGGACGCGATTCACCCGGATATCGAAACCTCGGGCGGCCTGCTCGAGACCAAGCGCATTGCCGACGCGGCCAATCGCGCGGGAATTCAGGTGGCCATGCATCATGCCGGCTCGCCGGTCGGCGGTTTCGCCGGGTATCATTGCGCAGCGACGATTCAGAATTTCCTGGCGATGGAGAATCACGCGCTCGACATGCCCTGGTGGCAGGACCTGGTGAGCGGGGTTCCCAAACCGATCGTCGACAAAGGCTACGTGAAGGTGCCGGAGGCGCCGGGACTCGGACTGGTATTGAACGACGCCGTAGTGAAGGAACATCTGCGGCGGCCCGGCTATTTCGAGCCGACTCCCATGTTCGACGAGACGATCGTCTCCGGTTTCGCGCCGGGCGGCCCCTGGCCGCACTTCGATGAGGAGGGCAAATGGTGCAACTGCGTTTCCTACCAGTGATGGCCCTGGCCTTGGCCGCACAGCAGCCGGAGAGGAAGGTGGAGCCCACCTTCCTGCGCCGCCATGTCCCGGACGTTACAGCCAAAAGCGCCGACGTCACTACGGAGTCCTGCCAGTACAAACCCATTTTCGGCGCAGGCGATTCCGAGACCGCGACGGTTCGCGGCGTGGCCCGGTTCGGCCAGATATCCATCGCTCCGGGCGGAGCATGCAAGCCCGTAAGCCCTCCTTCGGAAGAGCAGGTGTACGTCATCATGGAGGGCAGCGGCGTGCTGCATTACGGCGCAGAGTCGGCTGCGGTGCGCCAGCACGACTTCCTTTATTTGCCCGCCGGGGTGGAACGCTCGCTGGCCAATCCATCGGGCGCGCCGGTTCGCCTGTTCGTCATGGGATTCAAACTGACGGAGAAGGTTGCCCCGCCGCCCAAGCTGCCGATTGCCAACTACGACGACGTGCGGAAACAGACCGTGGGCGGGCATCCGGATTCGGTGGTCTACCAACTGATGATGGGCGACGTCAACAGCAAGCGCGACCGTCTGGCGGCGGGACACGCGCTCACCAGCCTTTACGTGATGGAGTTCGAGCCGGGAGGCACCAACTTCCCGCATCATCACGATGCCGAAGAAGAGATCTATGTGCTGCTCGACGGCCAAGGCGAAATGGTCGCCGGCAGTGGAACCAACGGACTGGAAGCTCGCTTCCCCGCGACGCCCGGGGACGCTTATTTCTTCCGCCTGAACTGCACCGTGGGCTTCTACAACGGCACGCAGGCGCCCGCGCACATTCTTGCGGTGCGGTCGCTATTTCCGCGGCGCGGGGCGGGCCAAGCGCCCGCGCCACCCGGGCCGGTCGCACGCTGGTGATTACCGCGCCGGCCCCAGGTGCGCGGCCAGATACTTCACGATGGCGTCGCGCTGCGCCGCGCTTCCCGGCATGCCGCGGTTGCCCATGTCGTTCACAGTCTGTCTCAAAGCCTCCTCGGGCTGGCGGAACCGGGTCACCACCGTGGGCGAATGGCAACCCGCGCAGAGCTGCTGGATCAACTCTCTTCCGGGCGCATTCGGCAAACCGGCCCGATCGAACTCGGCGGCTACGGTAGCGGCCGCGCCCGACATGTCTTCGGGTTCCGGCACGGGAGCCATCGGCGGAATCGGCGTCTTCGCGTTCAGCGCAAACGAATAGATCCTGCCAGGGGCCGCCTGGCTGCCGCTGCGTCCGGTCAATACCGTGACGTACTGCTGGCCGCCGAGCACATAAGTAATCGGGTTGGCGAAGCCCGGAGCGAGTTGCACGGACCAGAGCTTTTCCCCCTTGTCGGCCGTATAGGCGCTGAACGTGCCGTCGTTCGAGCCGTGAAACAGGAGGTTCCCGGCGGTCGCCAAAGTGCCCCCGGTCACGCCCGGGCGCTCGAAGCGGATGCGCCAGCGTTCCTTCTGCGTCACGGGGTCCCACGCCACCAGGTAGGCTCCCTGCTGCTGCGCCCCGCCCGCGCCGACGGCGTTCGGACCACGCGGTCTTGGCGGGGCTGCCGCGCCGGGGGCGGGGGCCGGGGCGGGGGCCGGGCCCCTTCCCGGTCCCCGCAGCCGGCCGGTGTTCATGCGTCCGATCTGATGTTGGAAATCCGGGTCGAACGAGAACACGCCGCTGGTTTCCTGGCCCGGAATATAGACCAGCCCGGCGAGCGGGTTCCACGCCATGGCGTGCCAGTTGTGCGCGCCATCGGAGCCTGGCGAAATCGCGGCGCCCTGGGTGCCGTAAGCGGCTTCCGGAGTCTCGATCGGCCGCCCGGTCTCAGGATCCACACCCGTGGCCCAAGTTACCTTGGTGAACGGCTGGGCCGAAATAAACTTTCCTGTGACCCGATCCACCACGTAGAAAAAACCGTTCTTGGGCGCGTGCATGATGACCTTGCGCGTGCGCCCACCGATGGCGAGGTCGGCGAGAACCAGCGGCTGCGTGCTGGCATAGTCCCAGCTATCCTTGGGCGTTTCCTGGAAATGCCAGACGTACTCGCCGGTGTCGGGCCGCAACGCCAGGATACAGGCAAGGAACAGGTTGTCGCCGCCGCCAGGGCTGCGCAAGTCCCGCGGCCAGGGCGCGCCGTTGCCGGTGCCGATGTACAGGAGGTCGAGGTCGGGATCATAAGCCATCCCGTCCCAGGGAGTACCGCCGCCGCCATACTTCCAGTAAGGACCGTTCCAGGTCTTGGCCGCCATCTCCATGGCTTTGTTCTCGAACGGCAGGGTCGGGTCGCCGGGCACGATCCAAAAGCGCCAGACCTGCTTCCCGGTGGCGGGATCGTAAGCGGCCACGAAGCCCCTCACTCCGAACTCCGCTCCTGCGTTCCCCACGATCACCTTGCCTTTGACAATCCTCGGCGCGCCGGTGATGGTGTAATCGTCTTCCTTGCTGGCCACGGCGGTGCTCCAGACCGGCTTTCCGGTTTCGGCATTGAGCGCCACCAGGCGGTTGTCCAACGTGCCCATAAAGACCTTGCCCTGGTAATAGGCGACGCCGCGATTCACCGGCCCGCAGCACATGCTGGGTCCGCGGCGGTACTTGACGCCCCGAGCGTCCGTGGCGAACGTCTCATGCGGAATCTGCGGATCCCATCGCCATTTCATTTTCCCGGTGCGGGCGTCCATGGCGAACGCCACACTCCAGGGAAGCGTGCCGTAGAGCGTGCCGTTGAGGACCAGCGGAGTGCCCTCGATCTGCCCCACGAAGGAGTCCGCATCCGTAGCCCAGGCCAGCCCGAGCTGCTTCACGTTGCCGGTGTCGATCTGGTTGAGCCGGCTGTAGTGCGTCTCGGCGTTATCGAGTCCGTACATGGCCCATTCGGCGTCGCCGCCCCTCTGAGCGGCCACGAGGCCGCACCACAAAACTCCCGAGAGAAGCGCCAGGAATCGGTGGGTACTCTTGCCGGGCACGCGAAACATTTCACAACCCTCCTTGTCCGAATCTCATTCATTATATTTGTTGGGAGGGTGCACCATTATGAAAACCACTTGCGTTCTTACCATTGTGCTGGCGTGGGCGGCAGATCTGTTCGCCCAAGGGCCGCCGCCGCGCGTGTCTCCGCGCGAATTCGCCGTGATGGCCTGGGGAAACTCGCCGCCGGACCCAGGCCAGTTGCGCGAAATGCGCGACGCGGGATTGAACATCTCGGGTTTTTGCGCCCCCTCGGACCTCGACCGCGTTCACGATGCGGGCTTGAGCTGCTTTGTCCGCGACCGGCGCGTCAACGGATATGCTTGGGATAATCTCCCGGACGAATCCCAGCTCCGGTCCGGGATTTCCGAGCTGAAGACTCAGATCGCAGGAAAGCCGGCGGCCCTCGGCTTCTACCTCAACGACGAGCCAGGCATCGCTCTGATGCCCGGCCTGGGCCGCATGGCGGCGCTGCTGCGCGAGTCCATGCCGGATCTTTGGCCGTACGTCAACCTCCTCCCGTATCACGTGAATGCCTCCACCATCGGGAGCAGCGATTACGATTCGTACGTGCGCAAACTCGTCGACACGGTCCATCAGCCGTTTCTGAGCTACGACAATTACTCCCTGGTGGACGGAGAGATGCTCGGCCCGTTCTTTACGAACCTGGAGATCTTCCGGCGGCTCTCCATCGAGACCCAGACGCCGTTCTGGAACTGTGTGCTCTCCAACGGCCATTTCAACTATATGGAGCCGTCCGACGCCACGTTCCACCTGCAGGCCTACGGCACGATGGCGTACGGCGGACGCGGCGTTCAATACTTCACGTATTTCGCTCCTCGCCTGGGCAACTATCGGTCGGCTCCTGTAGACCAGTGGGGTAATCGGACCGCGACCTGGGACATGATGCGCCGCATCGACAATGAGATCCACGCGCTGGCGCCGACGCTGATCCATCTCCGCTCGACCGGCGTCTATCACTCGCCCGACGTGCCCGAGCAGGGCCGGCCGCTCTCCGGGAGCCGTCTGGTTCAGGGGGTCGCCATGACGCAGAGGCTGGTCCGCACACCGGCCGTTGCGCGCTTTCTGGTCGGAGAATTTGAAGACGATCGCCAACGCCCCTACGTGATGCTGGTCAACAAGGACCTGTCGCAATCCTTCCGCTTTGCGATCCAGTGGAAGGTCCCCGCCGCGACGGTGCGGCGCGTCTCGCCGTATACCGGGCGCGAGGAGCCGTTTGGGCGTGAAATGGACTGGCTCGCGCCGGGCGCCGGGGTGCTTCTCCGAGTCGAACAGAATCCAGAATGAGTATCCGGGGGATGCCGTCCTGGATCAAGTGGAGCGTCCGGCTTGGGGACCGTTGCCGCGCATGTGTTGGACCGGCACCGCGTGTCCCCAGGAAATGTCGTCCGTGGAAACGCTCAATGCGGCGGCCAGGCGTTGGCGCTGCAACGGACTGGGGGTGTGGTTGCCCTTTACGATGGCCTCGACCAGTTTCCTGTCCAGTCCCGCGGCTGTGACGAGTTGGCCAAGGCTGATTCCGGTCTCTTCCATGTAGCGTGCTATAGGCTTCATTACGGCTGCAATCTTACCACTTTGCTCGTGCATCGGCGGACTAGGGCGCTGTGAGTCGGATGCTCCTCATCGCGGAGGAATCGCCGCACGCGATTCAGGAACACCCGCCGGCCTCTCTCGCGGCGTTCCCATCTCGGCGAGGTCCTGAGCGCCCACAAATGTGAGAAATGCTCCGCTGAGGCACACTACCCCATATACTGGACCAAACGGTCTCCCCATCGAATGGCGCTGTTCAAAACCCGCAGCGCCGCCGTGTATGGCATTGATGCTCATCTGATCGATGTCGAAGTCGACATGTACCTGTCGGGCTCGGCGCGCGACTCCCGAATGGTCGGCATGCCCGACGTGGCGGTGCGCGAAAGCCGGGAGCGCATTAAGAGCGCGCTCATCAATTCCGGCTTCGGCTACCCCAACAAAACTCTGACCATCAACCTGGCTCCGGCCAACGTTCGCAAGGAGGGCGCCGGATTCGATCTGCCGGTGGCGCTGGGAATTCTGGGCGCCATGGGCGCGGTGAAGAATCTGGATCGCCACATCCTGGTCGGCGAGCTCTCACTCGATGGCACGATTCGTCCCGTGCGGGGAGCGCTCTCGGTGGCTGTGTGCGCCCGCGACATGGCGATTCCCAACCTCATCGTGCCGGCCGAGAACGCGGCGGAGGCGGCGGTGGTCGAGGGGGTGAGCGTCTATGGCGTGCGGCACCTGGCCGAAGTCGTGGATTTGCTCACGCGCCCGGAGGCTTACGTTCGCGCCTCACCGGCGGTGAATGGGCACGAAGGGGAAGCCGCGGCGGGAGTCGATTTCCAGGACGTCCGCGGCCAGACGATGGCCAAGCGCGCTCTGGAAGTGGCGGCCGCCGGCGCGCACAATCTGCTGATGATCGGGCCGCCGGGTTCGGGGAAGACTATGCTGGCCAAGCGCTTCGCCGGAATCCTGCCGCCGCTGACCTTCGACGAGGCGCTGGAGACCACCAAGATCCACAGCATTGCGGGGCTGCTGGGCGTCGGTACGGGACTTTTGCGCCGGCGGCCATTCCGCGCGCCGCACCACTCCATCTCGGATGCCGGCCTGCTCGGCGGCGGGGCGGGGATCCCGCGTCCCGGTGAAGTGAGCCTGGCGCACAACGGAGTGCTCTTTCTCGACGAGCTCCCCGAATTCCCGCGGGACGTGCTGGAGTCGCTCCGCCAGCCGATCGAGGACGGTTCGGTGGCCATCGCGCGCTCGACCATGACGCTGCTCTTCCCGTCGAACTTCATGTTGCTGGCGGGAATGAATCCGTGCAAATGCGGATTCTACGGGGATACCACGCGCGAGTGCCGCTGCACGCCCGGGCAGATCGTGCAGTATCTCGGCAAGATCAGCGGACCGCTTCTCGACCGCATCGATATCCATGTGGAAGTCCCCGCGGTTCCGTACAAGGAGTTGCGCGGCAACACGCCGGCGGAATCCTCGGCCGAAATTCGACGGCGCGTGGCGGCGGCCCGCGCGGTACAGCAGGCGCGCGGCTACTATAACTCGCGCATGCCTGCGCGCATGATCCGCAGGCAGTGCGCGCTCGACGAATCCGGCGAGCGCACGCTGGAGATGGCGGTACGCCGCCTGGGTCTTTCGGCGCGTGCGCACGACCGCGTTCTCAAGGTCGCGCGCACGATCGCCGATCTCGGCGGGAGCGAGAGTGTGTCGGCCAAGCACGTGGCGGAAGCCGTGCAGTATCGCAGCCTGGACCGCAATTACTGGAATTGAGACGTCGGGGCGCGGGTCATTTGCCGGCTCCGATCGCCTGCCTCGCCGCCTGCCGGCGGCAACCTTCTTGCCGGCGTGGCTGATTTCGGCCACCAGCCTGGTGACGCGGCCAATGGAGCATTTCGCGAACCGCCTGGCAATTAAGGACTTACTTGGCAAGGCGGTTGCCAGTAACCATGCCGGAGGTCGAAAATGAAAAAGGGATTGCCGATTCTGGCGGCTGCACTGATGACGCCGGGACCGATCACCGCTTCCGCCGCTGTTCGTGGGGTCGTGGTAGTGCGCCGCCCCTATTATGGATGGCACCGCCCGTATTGGGGACCCGGTCAATGGCCGATTCGAGGGGCCCCTCTCGACGGATTGGGAACGGCAAAGTGCGGAATCCGGGGTAGCTTCCGAGCGGGTCGAATCAACCAACCGTTTGTGTATTACCTTGACGCAGATAGCCCTTATGTTCTGTGGTCGGGACCGGATCGATGGCTACAGCCCGCGCGAGCAATCCAGTGCTCGTCGCCAGCACGGTCGTGCTGAGCCGGCTGCCTGCGGTGAAAGGGGCAAACCCGGCTAACGCCTCCAAATATCCGGGAAATGGTCCATAATGTGTCCGAGTCGCTTTCGCCATGCGCGTTCGGCTCATACGAGATTCTTCAATCAGCCAGCGCCGGAGGGATGGGCGTGGTCTACATGGCCCTCAATACCCGCCCGGAGGATGTTCGTTGTGTTCGTTCGGAAGGCAGAGGCCGCTTCGTGCTAGTAGTATAATTTAGTTACAAAATCACGTGCTAGATCCTCGGGGGACGGATCGTGGCGGGATTGAAACATGAGCACAGGACCGGCAGTACAGTGCCCGCACTGCAAGCACAGCAATCCATTTGGCACGCTGACATGCGGCAGATGCAAAAGCCGTTTTTCTTCCGAAAGCGTTCCGCTTGAACAACAGGGCTCAGAGGATGTCACCGTCGTAGATCCCCACCCCGGAGACTTTGTGACGACCGGGGACGGGACCGCCTGGCCGAATGTCGCCGCCCACGTGGGTAACGCCGCGAGACAGGCCGTCGTTCCGGGGAGCGTGCTGGCCGATCGGTATGAAATCCTCCAAATGCTGGGTGAAGGCGGTATGGGTGCCGTGTTCAAGGCGCGCGATCGTGAACTCGACCGCCTGGTGGCGCTCAAAGTCATCCGGCCGGAACTGGCGGATCGTCCGAGCGTCCTCGCGCGTTTCAAGCAGGAGCTGCTGTTCGCGCGGGAGGTGAGTCACCGGAACGTCATTCGCCTTTTCGACCTGGGCGTCGCTGGCGACCTGCGGTTTATCACGATGGAGTTCGTGGAAGGCCGGGATCTCTTCTCTTTGCTGGAGAAACAGAGGAAATTTTCACCCGAAGAGGCAGTTCAAATCATACGGCAGGTCTGTGAAGGCCTGGAAGCCGCGCACGCGTGCCAAGTGATTCACCGCGACCTGAAGCCGCAGAACATCATGATCGGCAACAGCGGCCGGATATCAGTGATGGATTTTGGGCTGGCGCGCTCGCTGGAGACGGCCGGGCTGACGCAGACGGGCGCGATACTCGGCACACCGGCTTACATGTCGCCAGAGCAGGCGGCCGGCTCTTCCATTGACGCGCGCTCCGACATCTTCTCTCTCGGCATCATCTTCTACGAACTGCTCACCGGCGAGATACCGTTCCAGGCGGGTACGGTGGCAGCCGTGCTTCTGAAGCGGACCGGGAAGCCTCCAATTCCGCCCGCGGAAATCGATAACGCGGTGCCCGCCGCGATCAGCGGCATTGTCATGAAATGCCTGGCGGTGGACCCCGTTGCGCGCTTTCAAAGCGCCCGCGAGATCATTCAACAGCTCGATGTATGGCGGGGCGTGGCGCCCGAACCGGCGCCGTCCATCGTTACCCCCCGCATGCGAATGATGTCGGAGTCGGGAACATGGAAGTGGATCGTGGTCTCGATGGCGGCAATGGTAGCCATTCTCGGAATCGTGTTCACCATGGGAAAGCTGCAAGTGAGGCCGGCAGCGCCAGCCCCGGTCAGTGTGCTTGTGGCGGATTTCACGAACGCCACGTCCGATCCGGTTTTTGATTACGCGCTGGAGCCGATTCTCAGCGTCGCTCTCGAAGGCGCGAGCTTCATCAATAGCTTCGAACGCATCGAGGCTCATAAGCTGGCGTTGCAACTACAACCGGGGGCGGTCACGATGGAGGAGCCGCTCGCCCGCCTGGTTGCGGCGCGGCGAGCCATCCACGTCGTGGTAGCCGGCTCCATCGCCGGTAAGGGCGGCAGATACCGGCTTTCTGTGCGGGCGATCGACGCATTGAAAGGAAGCACGATTAAGAGCGAGCAACTCGATGGCCTCAGTAAAGAGGGGGTGCTGGGGGCTGTCGTCAAGCTGGCGGCGCATATCCGGCAGGCTCTGCACGAGGATTCTCCGATAACGCCTCCATCAGACACCTTCGGTGCAGCGTCGATCGAGGCGGCACATGCCTATGGCATCGCGGAGCAGAAGCAATGGTTGGGCAAGACCGGGGACGCAATTGCGGCTTATGAGAAAGCCATCGAGCTCGATCCGAACCTCGCACGCGCGTATGCCGGTATCGCGGTGAGATACGCGAGCCAGGGAAACCTGGCCGAGGCGGAGAAGTATCAGCAGATGGCAATGGCGCGCATGGATCGTATGAGCGCCCGCGACAAATACAAAATGCGCGGCACTTACGATCTGAATGCGCGCCACGACCAGCGTGCCCTCGATGAGCTGAGGGCCCTGGCAAAAGCATATCCGTCCGATAGCGCCGGTCAACAGAGTCTTTCTCTCGCGTATTTCTACCGCCGGGATTTCCTAAAGGCGCTCGAGGCCGGCCGTTATGCCGCCGAACTCGATCCCCAGAATGCATGGCGGCGGAACAACGTGTCTCTGTTCGCCATGTACGCCGGCGATTTCGACACCGCCGAACGCGAGGCGCGAGCCGCATTGGGGATAGACCCGTCCTATGTCAAAGCCCACCTTGCGATTGCGATTGCGGACCTGGCGATGGGCAAAGTCATGAATGCCGCGGAAACATATCGCCACATGGCGGGACTGAGCCCGCTGGGAGCGTCGCTTGCCGCGATGGGTCTGGCCGATATCGCCCTTTTCGAAGGCAGGCCCGGGGATGCCATTGCTATTCTTGAAAAGGCCATCGCGGCGGATGGGGCCGACAAGACTGCGGCCGCGCTCCAGACTTTGGTCTTGGCGGAGGCTCATCTGATGCGCGGACATAAACCGCAGGCGGCCGCCGCTGCCGATGCGGCCATGGCTGCCGCCGGCCAGGACTATAGGGTGGGTGTATGCGCGGCTCGTATCTATCTGCAAACCGGCCAGGAATCCAAAGCCCGAGCCATCGCCGCGAACATCGGCAAAGGACCCGCTCCCGAGCCGCAGGCCTATACGAAAATAATCGAGGGTGAGCTTTGGTTGCAAAAAGGCAATCCGCGGGAAGCCATCCAGACTCTTCGGGATGCGCAGAGAGTTTCCGACACCTGGCTCGGACGCCTGGATCTCGGCCGCGCCTTCATCGAAGCCAAAGCCTACGCGGAGGCCGATTCGGAGCTGGATCTCTGCCTCAAGCGCAAGGGCGAAGCCACCGCCCTATTCCTTGATGATATTCCCAGCTATCGATACCTCCCCGCCGTGTATTATTACCTGGGGCGCGCGCGCGAAGGCTTAAACAGCCCCGGCGCGGGGGACTCTTATCGCACTTTCCTGGCCATCCGGGAAAAGGCTACCCCAGACGACCCGTTGGTAGCCGACGCCAAGCTTCGCGTCGGCGCTCGCTGAGGAGCTGAGAAATAATCGGTTGGCAGGCGAAAGCGCCTGCCCCACCATAGCGCCAGCCCTTGCGCACCAACGTGGGACAGGCCTCCCGGCCTGTCCCGGCCCTCCCAGCCTGTCCAAGCGATTGATTACCACTTCACACCTCGGCATATTGCCGGGCCGTCCGCGGCTGTGGTGCTCTCGATTCCAAAACAGCATGCTGGAGGGAATCCGTATCCCCTGAACGCCCGGGCGGCCGGCATGGCCTGTGCCGGACGAAACCCAAGGGACGCTGCCCGAAGGACCACTCATCCCGCGGCCCGTCGTTTTCCGCGAGATCCTGTCCGGCCGAATGCTGCCCGACGGCTCCCGGCGTGTCCGTTCGCGGCGCCACGGCGCTTCCGCAAAGTGCGAGTTGGGTGCCGGCCATTCATCCGGCACGGCGCAACTGGCGCTGCGCCGGCGGTCTCCGGCCAAATCGGTTTACAAACACCTTAATGGGTGATATTCTTCCTACATTGCGAGGGCGGCGTGCTGTAAACCCGATCCGGCAACGATTTAACGGAGTAACAGACCCGTTTCTCGTGGCTCAACACGCGTCGGCATGATCGGAAATGGGAAGGTCGGTTGGCATGAGTTGCAGTCGATTGTTGTTCCGGAGCGCCTTCATGGCGCTGTTCCTTTCCACGTGCGCTTTCGCGCAGGAAACCACAGCCGGCATCCAGGGCGTCGTCCGCGATCCTTCGGGAGCGGTGGTGCCAAACGCCACCGTCGAGGTCTCGGGCCCCGCCCTCATCGGAACCCGCAAGGTGCAGACCGATGGCGCAGGCAACTACCGGATTGCTGCCCTGGCCCCGGGCGAATACACCATGACGGTGAGTGCCACCGGATTCCGCACTTCCAAACAAGGCGGCATCGACCTGGCAGTCGGCCGCATGCCAAATCTGGACGTCCAGCTCGAAGTCGGAGCAGTGGCGGAGACCGTGGAAGTCTCCGGTGCGGCCCCCTTGGTGGACACCAGCCAGAGCAAGGTGTCGGTAACGGTGGCGCACGAGGTGCTGGACAATCTTCCCAAGGGGCGGTCCTTCCAGTCGCTAATCCCCTTCGCGCCCGGCGCGCGCGGCGAGCCCCTCCAGAGCGGAAGCTCTTCGGGGGCCGGTTCGGGCTACCAGATCGATGGGGCCGGCGACTCGGAAAACGTGTACCTGATCGATGGCGTGAATACCACGAACATCGTGAGCGGTGGTGTGGGTAAGAGCTTCCAGATGGAGTTCATCGAGGAGGTCCAGATCAAGTCGAGCAGCTTCGAGGCCGAGTTCGGCGGCGCCCTGGGCGGGGTGATCAATGTGATTCCCAAGCGGGGCTCCAATCAATGGCATGGCGCGCTGATCGGTTACCTGCAAAGCGCTGCCTTCAGTGCCAACAACGGCGACCGCGGATTGCGGACCAACCCCAGCCTGCCGTCTCTGAGCCCGACGACCCGTCTGGACGCCACCCCCGAGTACTACATGGCCAACAAGGACCAGCAGACCATCGTCGAACCAGGCTACCAGATCGGCGGCGCACTGTTGAAGAACAAGCTGTGGATCTTTAGCAGCTATATCCCCAGCGTGACCACCACCCGCCGCGTCACGAATTTCACGGGCAACAACCCGGGACCCCGGACGCTGACGCAAACCCGCACCGACCACAATGCCTACAACCGGTTGGACTACGGCGTCTTCAACTCGTTGCGCCTCTTTGGTTCCTGGAACGATGGCTACTTCCGGACGACCGGAGCGCTCGGCGGCCAGGACAGCCCGGCCGGGCAAGTGAATACGGGGCGTACGACCGACCCCAATACGCTGCGCGCGGATTCCGGCTCGGTCAATCCGATCGCGGTCTATGCCTTCGGTGGCGACTGGACGCCAAACGCCAAGCTCGTGGTGAGCGCCCGCTACGGTTATTTCTTCAACAACACTGAAGCGCGCGGAACCCCCATCGGCCTTCGCTACAGTTACACCAGCACCGCGAACGCATCCACCCTGGATCTAGCGGGCGGCACGGTCCCCGCGGCATTCCAAAACACGATGGGCTTCGCCAACATCCCGAGCAATCTGGCGACCACATTCGACGCTTACAAACGCAAAAGCACCAACGCGGATGTGTCGTACTTCATCCACGCCGGCGGCACGCACACCTTTAAGGGGGGATATTTCTGGGCGCAGCAATCGAATGAGGTTCTGCGCAACCTCCAGGGTGGCTACGTGACCATCACCTGGGGGCAGAGCTATACACCCCTGGTGGACGCCAAGGGCTGTGACGCGATCATGGCGCAGAATCTGGCGCAGTACGGCAAATCCGTGTGCCAGGGCAGGTACGGATACTTCTCGGTCGGCAACGCCGCGATCAGCACGGGCACGGTCCATCAATCCGCCCATGCGCTGTACTTCCAGGACAACTGGCAGGTCGGCAAAGGCCTGACTCTCAATTTGGGCATCCGCTTCGATAAGGAGACCCTGCCTCCCTACGATCCCACGCGCTTCCCCTCGCTGGTGTTCGGATTTGGCGACAAAATCGCCCCGCGTATCGGTGGCGCTTACAACCTGCTGCACAACGGCAAGGTCAAGGTCTTTGGCAGCTACGGCCAGTTCTACGACATCATGAAGATGAACATCATACGCGCCGGCAGCGACTACATGCATAACTGCGTGTACGCCATGGACGATCCGGACTATACCAAGATCACTCCGACTCATCCGGTCGGCGGCGGTTGTCCGGCGAGCGGTCCGGCGCCGGGCGTGACCGTGGGCCGGTTCATCGAGAACTTCAACGGGCGCACCGCCAGGGGGGATCCCCGCGACCCGGGCATCTCCCCAACCATAAAGCCCATGAAGCAGCACGAGTTTGTCACCGGCGTCGACTGGGCCATTAACGGGACTTGGACATTGGAGACGCGGTACGCCCGCAAGCGGCTGGATATGACCATCGAGGACATGGCGATCACCGACAACATTGGCTACTACCTTGGAAACCCCGGCACGGCGTTCGCCGATGTGCTGCATCGTCCGGTGTCCATCCCCTGCCCCGGCGTGGGATGTACTCCCGACAAAGACGGGAACTACCTGACCAGCGTGCCGTTCTGCGCGGAGTGTCCGCCCGCGGTCAGGGCCGTCCGCCGCTACGACGGAGCCGAGTTCCGCCTGGTTAAGCGACCGGCGGGCAAGTGGTTTGGACAGGTCTCCTACACCTATAGCAAACTGGCGGGCAACTATGCCGGCCTGACCGACTCCGATCCCACGGAGGGTATCTTCGGCCGCCATTCTCCCAACGGCGGCCGTGCGTTTGACATCCCCGCCATGACCTATCTTCCCAGCGGGAAGCCCGACGACGGGCCGCTGTCTACCGACCGTCCACACACCGCCTCGGCCATGATCTTTTATCGGCTGAAGTGGGCCCATATGGAAACCTTGTTAGGCTTCACGCAGACCGCGTTCGAGGGGACGTCGATCAACTCCTGCCTGCCTGTGGTGGGGACGGCTTCGTCGTGCCAGTGGCCCGACGGGCGCGGCAATTTCACTCATCTGACCCGTGCGGCCAATGGCGACATCGTCAAGGGCGACATCGTGCAGGACGCCCGCACCGACCCGCTGGTCCAGACCGATTTCAACCTGCGCCACGAGATTCCCGTGGGCGAAGGCAAACGGCTGGCCTTCGAAGCCAATTTCTTCAACCTGTTTAATCAGCGTGCCACGGAGGCAGTCTACGAGTACGCCATCCCCGCCAACACGATTCAACCCACCAGGACTTCCCGCTTCCCGGGCGATCCGAACATCGATTGGGGCAAAGTGATGAATGGCTACAACTACAGCGATGCGCTGAATGGCACGGGAGCGTTTGCCGGGGTGCAGCCCAAGCTGACCCTGGCCAGGCGCTACGGGATGCCGAACCTGTTCCAGCAAGCGCGCAACATGCGCCTGGCGGTCCGATTCACTTTCTAGTTATCGGTGTCGGCGTGCTCGTTCTGCGGTTAAGAACGTTAAGTCGCGGTTAATCCAGTACCTTTGAATCGTAAACCGGGAATGCCCGGATTCGCCGTCGGCGGCCAGATCGCCGGTTCGCACATTCCCGCCATGCTACGATGAATACTTGTCAGGTCTCGGGCTCCGTGCAACGGGCGGCTGCAAACCCCGCCAGGTCCGGAAGGAAGCAACGGTAGCGGTGCGGTTCGTGTGCCGCGGATTACCCGGGGCCTGGCAGTTTGTCCGCTCGTAACGGATTGCCCACCGCATGTACCAGGTCATCGCGCGAAAGTACCGGCCGCAAACGTTTCAGGACGTGGTCAATCAGGAACACGTAAAGACCACGCTGGAAAACGCCATCGCGCAGAGGCGCATCGCCCACGGTTATATCTTTTCGGGGCAGCGCGGCACCGGCAAGACCACCGTCGCGCGCATCCTGGCGCGCTGCGTCAACTGTGTCAACGGACCGACCGTCCAACCCTGCGGCGTCTGTGCCAACTGTCTGGAAGCCTCGAGCGGCGGCGGGCTGAACGTCATCGAGATCGACGCGGCGTCCAATCGCGGCATCAACGAAATGCGGGAGCTCAACCAGAGCGTGCGGCAACGGCCCGCCAGCGCGCGCTACAAGGTCTTCATCGTCGACGAAGCCCACCAGATCACCACCGACGCGTTCAACGCGCTGCTCAAGACCATCGAAGAGCCGCCCGAATGGGTGATCTTCATCCTGTGCACCACGGAACAGCACAAAATCCCCGCCACCATCGCTTCGCGCTGCCAGCACTTCAGTTTCCGCTCGGTGGATTTCGAAGACCTCATCGCGCGCATGTCGTGGATCTGCCGCGAGGAAGGCATCGACGCCGATCCCGAAGCGCTGGCGGTGCTGGCGCAGGCCGGCGAGGGCAGCGTGCGCGATTCTCTTTCGGCGCTGGACCAGGCCATCGCCTGCTGCGGCTCCAAACTCAATGCCGCCGAAGTGCGCGCGCTTCTCGGCGCCTTCTCGCTGGAGTCGCTCGACATGGTGACGCAGGCGCTTCTCGAGAGCGATTCGCGGCGCATGCTGGAAGTGGTGGATGAGCTCGAGCGCAACGGCCACAACTTGCAGCACTTCAGCCGCGAGCTGGCGCGCTATTTTCGCAATCTGCTGGTGACCCGGATTGCGGGCGCGGAGGGCGCTCTCGGGGCCCGCCTGGTGGCCGCTTCCGCCGCGCAGCGCGCGAAACTCGGGGACATCGCCTCCAAGTTCTCCGAAGAAGACCTGGCGCGGTACCTGCAGCTCTCGCTCGACCTCTTCAAGGACCTGCAATTTTCGCTGCAACCACGCTTTCACCTGGAGATGGGCCTCGTGCGTCTGGTTCAGGCCGGACGCCTGTTGCCCATCGAACAGGCGCTGGCGGAAATGCGGGGCGGGACAGTGCCGGGCCCAGCCTCCAGACCCGCAGCGCCGCCCCCCAGGACCGGCGCATCTCCCTTCGAGCTCGACCGCGCCCGCCAGGCGGCATCGCCACCACGCGAGGCGCAATCTTCAGGGGCCAACGCGCTGGCGCCCCAATCCGCCCCCGAGCCCGCGGCCGTTGCGCCCCCGATCGATCCCACGGCCATCTCCGGCTGGCGGCAGAAACTGCACACGGCGCTCATGGAACTCGGCCTGCTTTACACTGCCGACGCCGTGGAGAACTCGAACGTCGCCGAGAGGAACGGCGAGTTGCTGATCACTACTACGAAAGCGTACAAACTGGCGCTGCGCGAAGACGATCTCCGGAAGGCTGTGGACCAGGCCGCTTCCCGGCCGATGCGCATCAAGGTCGTCGTCGGAGAGGTGGAGCAATCCGCGGCTCCTCTCGCCGCGCCGGTATCCAACCACGAAGACGAAGCCGCCAAACGCGCAATGGCCAATCCCGAGGTGCAGCGTTTTCAGGAAGTCTTCGACGGAAAGATCTATAAAGTTCGCAACCTCAAGGAGTCGTAACGTGAAGATACCCGGCAACATGCAGCAAATGCAGCAGATGATGCGCCAGGCGCAGCAGATGCAGGAGAAGCTCCAGCAGGAGATTGCCCAGATCAAAGTGGACGCCTCGGCGGGCGGCGGCATGGTCACGGTGAAGATGGACGGGCAAAAGAACCTGCTCGCGGTCAAGATCGATCCCGAAGTGGCGGGCGATGTCGAGATGCTGCAGGACATGATCGTGGCCGCCTGCAACGAGGCCGTCAAGAAGGTGGACGAAGAGACCCACGCGAAGATGGGCGGAATGCTGGGCGGCATGGGCTTGCCACCGGGCCTGTTTTAGCGATGCCCGATTTCGCAGAACCGCTCGCGCGCCTCATCACCGAGTTCAAGCGGCTGCCCGGCATCGGGCAAAAGTCCGCCCAACGGCTCGCGTTCCACGTCCTGCGCGCCAGCCGCGCCGACGCCGGGCGCCTCGCCCAGGCGGTTCTCGACGTTAAGGATATGCTCGGCCTGTGCAGTGTGTGCAACAACATCAGCGAGAGCCAGCAGTGCCTCTTCTGCCGCGATTCGAACCGCGACCCCAAAGTGGTCTGCGTGGTGGAGGAGCCGCAAAACATCGTGGGGATCGAGACCACCCGGGAGTTCCAGGGCCGCTATCACGTGCTGCACGGCGCGCTTTCGCCGCTGCGCGGCGTGGGGCCCGACGCCCTCAAGATCAAGGGGCTGGTGGAACGAATCGGCCAGGGCGAGATCCAGGAAGTGATCGTCGCGACCAACCCCACAGTGGAAGGCGAAGCCACGGCAGTCTACCTCGCGCGGCTGTTGAAGCCGCTGGGGGTGAAGGTGACGCGCATTGGGATGGGAATTCCCGTGGGTAGCGATCTCGAGTTCGCCGACGAGGTCACAATTTCCAAGGCGATGGAAGGCCGCCGGGAAATGTAGTCTCCACCAGCCCATCCCTGGTAAGCCCACCGATTCTCACGTTTACGAGCGAATTGGGCTCCCGCGTGCTCGCTAACTCCACTTTGAGAAAGTTCCCGGTGAGCGCGGTCCCTGGTTGGAGCAGAGTCACGGCGGAGAGCGTTCGCCCCACCATCAGTTCCCGAAAGCGGCGGTTCTTGTCCGCCGCCAGGTCGCGCAACGTATGATTGCGTTCCCGGCGCACGCATACCGGCACCGCATCGCGATCCTCGGCCGCCGGCGTCCCCGGCCGCTCCGAGTAAGTGAACACGTGCAAATAGGTGAACGGCAAGGCGTCGATGAATAGCCGGCTCTCCTCAAAATCGGCAGCGGTCTCCCCCGGAAAGCCCGCCATGACGTCGGCGCCGATCGCGGCATCGGGCATGAGCGCCCGGGCCTTCAGAATCCGGTCCGCATGGTGCCGGGGACGATACTTGCGGTGCATGCGGCGCAGAATCCGGTCCGAGCCCGTCTGCAACGGCGCATGCACGTGTTTGGCGATCCGCGGGGATGCGGCCATCAAGCCCAACAGGTCGTCGGAGAGATCCATCGGTTCCACGGAGCTCAGGCGCAGCCGGTCCACGTCCGTTTCGGCCAGCAGCAGGCGGACCAGATCCGCCAGCCGCATCTGGCTGCCCGGCTCGCGGCCCCAGCGGCCCAGATTGACGCCGCTCAGCACGATCTCGCGATAGCGGCGCGCCAGGCCGCGGACCTGCTCCACCACTTGCCCGGCCGGCGCGCTGCGGCTGCGCCCGCGCACGAACGGAATGATGCAAAACGAACACCGGTTATTGCACCCGTCCTGGATTTTCAGGTTGGGCCGGGCGCGGTCACTGGCGGCGTCGAGCACCGGGGCGGAGAGGAACTCGTGCTGCGCGAAGATATCCCCCACGTGGATGTTTCCATGGTAGGGAGTGCCGGGGCCGCCGAGAGTCACCAGGTCGGCGATCTGCGTCTTGTGCGAATTGCCCACCACCCACTCGACGCCGGGGAGCGATGCCAGTTCCTCGGGCGCGCGCTGCGCGTAGCAGCCGGTGACCAGAATACGGGCCGCGGGGTTCTCGCGATGCACCCGGCGGATGGTCTGCCGGAGATCGTTGTCGGCCGAAGAGGTGACCGTGCAGGTGTTCAAGACCACGAGATCCGCGCACGAGCGCTCGTCCGCGGATTCCAGACCCTTGGCCGCGAGCAGCGCATCCAGCGCGGCGCCATCAGATTGAGACGCCCGGCACCCAAAATTTTCAACGAAGTATTTCCCCACCATGGCGGTGCTGCGGCTCTCCCGCCAGCCTCTCCCTATGGTAACGCGGGGACAAGGGGTACAAACATAGGCGTTAAGATGACGCTCCCTAGTCGTAAAAGGTCTCGCGCGATCATGATCTCCTCTCGCTCTGAGGTGAACACCGTCCAACCCCAGGAAGAGGCGCGGGCCGCCGAACGCCGTATCTCGGGGAACGGAGCGGGGCCACTTGTCCGGGAAACGGCTATGCGTCCAAGTGGAGCGGCGAAGTCCACGTCAACGAGCTCTGGAGCGAGCCAATCCATTTTTGAACATGAGAGAACATGAGAATGTATTTTATCGTGTTTAAGATCAAGCCCCGCAGGGCTTAAGAGCGCGACTGGAGGAGACAGCGGCTGGGGGCGTCCTTCAGTGGGAAGTCAGGCGCCGCGCCGGGTGATTCGTCGGAATTCCGCTCTGGCGGCAGGCAGTCGCAGAGAACGCGGTTTTGGCAGGGATCGGTCGCCTTCATATCCTTCTACCTACTCCTTCTACTCGCGGGTGGCAGCCTGAGCCGCCACCCGCATCCTTCACTACAGTGGTTTCAAGAGGAATCCGCCCTCTCCGCGCTGGGCAGAGCAACCAATTGCCGCTATCTGCGGAATCGTTGCCGTCGTTCCCCTGCTCGGCAGCGGTCTGATCGTCGCCTTCGCCGCTCAGAATGTCACTGATCCAGGACATTTGAGACCTTCGCATGGTGAAACGCTCCAGCGCGCGTGTCGCCGCGAAGGCGGGCCTTGATGTAGTCTGTCAGAAAGCGATTTCCAGCGCTGATCGGAACTGTCCACAACGGCGCCAACAGTGCGCCTGAACCGCCGGCCATCCAGGAACTCAACCTCTTTTTGTAGAGGCGTCAAACGATCCATGCACTCCTCCATTGCGTCGGAAAACTTTGAATCATCTTCACGCAAGTATGCCTCGACCTGCGATTGTGCAACTGCAGGGGAGGGGGTGCTGCTGTCGTGGCCGTCGTCAAGCTGGTCACCCTTAAAGACCAACCATCGCTGCCTTCTTCCGTAATCTATGGACCTTGACTTGGCGGTCCCGAAGAGGGCCGGTGAGCCAGATCCGTCTCTATCTCGGCGAGGACTTCGTGGCGCGGCCTCTTAGGCTGCCGCGCCGGCACTCATGGCGCCTGGGTGGACACACGAAGACGGGGTCGAGATGAGTCTCGACCCGGTAGA
>JBGPKH010000021.1:0-31615 GCA_041485845.1 Bryobacteraceae bacterium | reverse complement strand
GCGTCGGTTCATACTCAGACGATTGTACTCGCCGCACTGCGATAAAATCACCGTTGTCCCCCGGAGGGCTGAACTATGAAACGAGACCAAGTCGTCATTGTGTTTGCGTGCCTCCTGGTGTTTGCCGCAGGTATCAGCGGGGCGGGCGGTCCGGAGTTTAGGGACCTGTTCAACGGCAAGGACCTGACCGGCTGGGTCAACGTCAACACCGCCGGGGATACGTGGCGCGTGGAGAACGGCATGCTGGTTTGTTCGGGCCACCCGATCGGCGTAATGCGGACCGGCCGGCAGTACGAGAATTTCATCCTGCACGCGGAGTGGATGCACACGGAACCGGGGGGGAACTCGGGCATGTTCCTGTGGAGCGGGCCGATCCCCAAGCCCGGCACTCCGTTTCCCACCGGCGTGGAGGTGCAAATGCTCGAGTTGGAGTGGCCCAATCTGAACAAGCGGAACGGCGTGACTCCGCCGGTCGCCTACGTGCATGGCGAGCTTTTCGGCGTCAACGGCGTGAAGACCGTTCCCGACAACCCGCGCGGCGAGAGAAGCATGTCCATCGAAAACCGGTGCAAGGGGCGGGGGGAGTGGAACACCTACGACGTGGTCGCCGTCGATGGCGTCCTCAAGCTTTCGGTGAACGGCAAGTTCGTCAACGGCATTAGAAATACATCACAGAAGAAGGGTTATATCTGCATGGAATCCGAGGGAGCCAAGATCTTTTTTCGCAACATCCGGATCCTGGAATTGCCGCCCGGCGTGACCTCGCCGGAGCAGGCGGCTCCCGAAGCCCAATAGGGAGGGGCTATGAAGAACGAAGAAACGAATTCGCAGCGTCGAGACTTTTTGAAGACGGCCGGCGGCGCGGCACTCGCGACGGGATTTCCGGCGATTATCCGCGCGCAGACGGTCACCAACGCGATCAAGGTGGGGCTGGTGGGGTCGGGCGGACGCGGCAGCGGCGCGGCTTCGCAGGCGTTGCAGGCCGACGACTACACGGAGCTGACCGCGATCGCCGACATCGAGCAGACGCAGATCGACAGGTGCCTGACGTCGCTGAAAAGGATTACGAAGACCGCCGACCGGGTAAAGGTCGAAACGGCCGGGCAGTATCTCGGCCTGGATGCCTTCCAGAAGGTGATCGACAGCAAGGTGGATGTGGTGATCCTCACCACGCCTCCGGGTTTCCGCCCCCAACACCTGGCCGCCTGCATCGCGGCCAATAAGCACGTGTTCTGCGAGAAGCCCATCGCGACGGACGCGCCCGGGGTGCGCGCGGTGATGGCCACGGCGGACCAGGCGAAACAGAAGAACCTGTCGCTGGTGGCGGGCTTCTGCTGGCGCTATAACAACATGATCCAGGATACTTTCCAACAGGTGGAGAGCGGCGCCATCGGACGCCTGGTGGCCTATTACGCCACCTACTACACCAACCCCGTGAAGCCCATGCCGCCCGCGAAGGACCGCCCGGCGGGGATGAGCGATGTCGAATGGCAGATTCGCAACTGGTACAACTTCGTGTGGCTGTGCGGGGACAGCCTGGTGGAGCAGGCGGTACACAGCGTCGACAAGATCGCATGGGCCATGCACGACGAAGCTCCGGTGAGCTGCGTCGGCGTCGGCGGACGGACCATTCCCGCCGAGGGCGGCAACATCTACGATCACTTCGAAATCAACTACCTCTATCCGAACGGTGTGCGCGCGTTCATGGCGAATCGCCAGATCGTGGGCTGCTACAACGAGAACTCCGACTACATGCTTGGCACAGACGGCATCTGCACCATCGGCCGCGGCCCCCAGCCGCGCATCGAGGGCAAGACCAACTGGGTGTTCAGCGGCCAGCAGTACAACATGTACCAGAGGGAGCACGACCTGCTGTTCGCATCGATCCGCAAGAACCAGCCGATGAACGACGGCAAGCGCATGGGGACCAGTTCGATGCTGGCGATCATGGGCCGGATGGCGGCGTACACGGGCCAGCAGGTGACCTGGGACCAGGCAATCAACTCGCAGGAGAAACTCGTCCCCGAGAACCTGGACTGGAAGGGCAGCCTGGAGGTGAAGCCGCGCGCCGAACCCGGCGTCACGAAGTTGGTCTAAGGGGTCGCCATGAAAGAATCTTCTCACCGCTCCCTCTGGTCGCGGCTCAGTAACGCAGCTCCTGGCGAGCCGCGACCGAAGGGAGGTCCCGATGGGCCGCGGCGGCCCACCAAAGGGCATGAAGACGCGGCCGGTGCGGGTCGGGTATTTTCGCCGGTTCTTCGCCGCGTCTTCAACCGAGCGGTCCCCCCTAAGACATGAGAACGGCACTCGCATTGGCGTTGGCCGCGGGGACGCTGCTCGCAGCCAACGCAAACGCGCAGGCCGGCGGCGGCGCGGAGAAAGCCAACGAGCGCGCCAACGTCCGGCGGATTCACGACCGCATAGAGGCGCGTCAAAAGCAGGCAGCGGGGAAGGCGAGCCCGTACAAGATCACGATTCCGAATACGACGGTGGGCTACGACATGGTTCCCATTCCCGCGGGCGAGTTCGCGATGGGCTCGGCCGACGGCGATCCGCGGCACAAGAAGGACGAGCAGCCGCAGCACAAGGTGCGGGTGGACGCCTTCTGGATGCAGGCGCGCGAGGTGACCTGGGATGAGTACCGTCTGTTCATGTTCGCCTCTCAGGGCGGCGAGCTCGCGCACAAGGATGAGACCGTGGACGCGGTGAGCCGCCCGACGCGCCCTTACGTGGAGATGAGCTTCGGCATGGGGATCGATGGCTTCCCGGCCATCAGCATGACGCAGCACGCCGCCAACCGGTATGCCGAGTGGCTGAGCGCCAAGACCGGAGAATTCTACCGCCTGCCCACCGAAGCCGAGTGGGAATACGCGTGCAGCGCCGGCGCGGAAACCGACGCGGCGAAGCTGAGCGACTACGCATGGTACGCCGCCAACAGCCAGGGCAAGTATCAGAAAGCCGGCACGAAGAAGCCGAACGCGTGGGGTCTGTACGACATGCTGGGCAACGTGATGGAGTGGACGCTCGATCAGTATGCTCCCTATAAGGCCGGCGCGGAAGTGAATCCGTGGGTGAAGGCCACGCAGCCATACCCGCACGCCGTGCGCGGCGGATCGTGGAACGACCCGGCGGACATGCTGCGCTGCGCCGCACGGGTCGCTTCGGATGCTTCCTGGAAGCAACAGGACCCGCAATTGCCCAAGAGTATCTGGTACCACACGGACGCGCAGTGGCTGGGCTTCCGGCTGGTTCGTCCCGCGAAGGTACCGAGCGCACAAGAGATGTACCGGTACTGGAACAGCGGCCTGGAGCATGACGAGCAGTAGAGCGCGCGGCCCGATCGCGGCAGTGTGGCTGATGTGGTCGTGGACCTCGCCGGCGGCAGACCCGCAAATGTTCGAAGCGGTGGAGCCGCACATGGGGACGCTGGTCCGCATCAAGCTGTATGCGGCCGATGCGGAACAGGCGAAGGCCGGGTTTCGCGCGGCCTTCGACCGCATCGCGCAACTGGACCAGACGCTTTCCGACTACCAGCCGGACAGCGAATTGAACCGCACCTGCCGCACGGCCGGCGGCAGGCCCGTGCCGGCGAGCGCCGATCTGTTCCGGGTGCTTGCCGCATCGCAGAAACTGGCGGAAGAAACCGATGGCGCGTTCGATGTGACGCTCGGGCCGGTCATCCGGTTGTGGCGGCAGGCGCGCAAGGAGAAGTGGCTGCCTCCGGCGGATGCGTTGCGCCAGGCCGCGGCCTTCTGCGGATATCGCAAGCTGCATCTCGATGCGGCGCGACAGACGGTGATGTTGGACCAGGCGGGCATGCAGTTGGATGTAGGTGGAATTGGCAAAGGCTACGCCGCCGGCGAGGCGCTGGCGGTGTTAGCGCAGCATGGCATTCGCCGCGCGTTGGTGGCGGCGAGCGGCGATCTGGCGTTCGGCGATCCGCCGCCGGGACAGCGCGGATGGAGAATCGGCATCGATTCGCTGGATCGGCGGGAAGCGGGCTTCACGCGCGTGCTGGAACTTTGCAACGGGGCGGTTTCGACTTCGGGGGATACGGAGCAGAGTCTCGAGATCGGCGGTACGCGGTATGCGCACATCGTGGATCCGGCGACCGGGTTGGGACTGACTCGCGGGATCGCGGTGACTGTTGCGGCCCGGCATGGGGTGGATGCGGACGGACTGGCCACGGCGGTGAGCGTGTTGGGGCCGGAACGCGGGATGGCGCTGATCGAGAAACGCGGCGCGGCGGCGCTGATTGTCGTGGGGGGAGGCGTTGTGGAGTCCAGCCGGTGGCAGCGGCTGGGGTGCGAAGCGGGCATCGGCGCTCCCGCGCAAGGCCAAGTGCCAAGACCTCGGTGAAGGGGAGGTTTACGAGGCTACCTGCGGTCCAAGAACGGAATCGGCTTCGTTTTGTCAAACTCTTGGAAATCGCGCCGCCTCCTCCTCCCGGATAAACCGGGTGCGCCGCCGCCATTCTGACTGCTATCGTGGACCCATGCCGAAGGCGGCCGTCAGGATCATCGGGCCGTTCGGACTCCGCTCCGGATGGCGCGTGCTGCTGTTCTTCCTGTTCGCGGGTGTCAATCGCAGCGGCGCTGCAATTCCTCACTCGGCTGCTGCCGGTGCGGGCGTGGGGAATCGAGTTTCCGACGTTCTGCGGATTCCCACCAGACGTGAAGTGCGTTACAATCAGGTCCGATTAGATCCTGTTTGGGGGTAAGTTATGCTTCGTTTCAAGGCTTGTAATGTACTGACCGCCGTCGTGCTGTCTGCTATCGTCCTGGCGCCAGCCTTTGCGCAGGATCCCCGCGGCACCATCCTGGGCCGCGTGACCGATGCGACCGGCGCGTCGGTGCCCGGCGCCGAAGTTCGCGCCACCAACGAGGATACCGGTGTCGCCGCCGCGGCCAAGACGAATGAGGACGGCAATTTCACGATGCCCTACCTGCTGACCGGCAATTATGTTCTGTCGAGCGAGCACGCGGGCTTCAAGAAGTGGGTCCGCCCCGGCATCCAGGTGCGCATCAACGATACCGTGGAGGTGAATATCGAGCTGCAGTTGGGCGCGACCACGGAGACCATCGAGGTCACCGCGACCACGCCCCTGCTCTCCACGGCCGAAGCCAGCCTCGGACAGGTGGTGGACCAGCGCCGCGTGCTCGAGTTGCCGCAATTCGCCGGCAACGCCATGGACCTGGTGCACCTCGCGCCGGGGACCATCAACGGCACCAACCTGCGCCTGCGCAAGGCCGGGTTCAACAGCGCGCCGTCCACGTTTTCGACCGATGGCGGCGGCAACAATCAGAACGAGTTTTCGATCGACGGCGTTTCCAATACCTACTCGGACGGAACGGCGCCGCGCGTAGCCTTCTCCCCGCCGCAGTTCGCCATCAGCGAGTTCAAGATTCAGACCTCGACCTTCGACGCCGCGCTCGGCCACACCATGGGGAGCACCGTAAACGTGTCGATCAAGTCGGGCACCAACCAGTTGCACGGCGAGGCGCACGAGTGGTTCCGCCACTCGATTCTGGATGCTCCCACGATCTTCCAGAACCGCTCGGGGCAGACGATCTCCATCTACCAGGACAACCGCTACGGAGCTTCGGCGGGCGCGCCGGTCTACATCCCGGGCGTGTATAACGGCAAGAACAAGACCTTCTGGTTCGTGGCGTACGAAGCCAACAAATTCGGCAACCCGGATTCGGGCGGCAACATCACGTCCACGGTGCCCACCGCCAAAATGCACCAGGGCGACTTCTCGGAATTCCTGGCTCTGGGCGCCACTTACCAGCTTTACGATCCCTACAGCACCACGCGGAATTCTTCGGGCCAGTACGTGCGCACGCCGATTCCCGGCAACATCATTCCCACGGCGCAACTGGACAAGGTGGGGCTCAACCTCATCAACCTGTACCCGCTGCCGAACCAGCCCGGCACCCGAGATTTCCAGAACAACTTCTACCGCTCGGGCAAAGCCCTCGAGGACTACTGGGCCGTCATCGGCCGCCTGGATCACGCTTTCAGCGAGAGCCACCGCGTGTTTCTGCGCCTGCACCGCGACTATTGGCAGGAAGACAAGAATCGCAGCTTCAGCAACGACGTGAACGGCGTCGTTCTCAATCGCGACAACAAAGGGGTGGCCTTCGACGACGTTTACGTTTTCAGTCCTACGATGCTGGTCAATTTCCGCTACGGGCTGACCTATCAGGACTTCCCGGAGCGCCGGACAAGCCAGGGATACGACCTGTCGAAGCTGGGCTTCTCGCAGCAGCTCATTTCACTGGTGGCGATCAAGGACAAGGCGACCATTCCGAACGTCACGGGCCTTCCCTTCTCGTCCCTGGCGGCGTGGGAAACCGGCGACGGCGTGACCGCCTCCATCACCAACAGCTTCGTGGGCAATTTCACCAACCCGCGCGGTAACCACACGCTGCGCTTCGGACCCGAGTTCCGGGTATACCGCGAGTCGCGCAACCGTTTCCAGTCGATGCTCTCGCCGCAATTGAGCTACAACGCCACGTACATAAAGGCTACCGATACGGCCGCCAATCCCACCCGCGGCGGCGAGGCGGCGGCGATGCTTATGGGGATTCCGGGGGGCAGCATGGGCATCTCCGACAGCTACGTGGAACAGGACAAGTACTGGGCCCTGTACTTCGCCGACGACTGGAAGGTCAACCGCAAGCTGACGGTGAATCTCGGTCTGCGCTACGAGTACGAATCGCCCATGACCGAGCGCTTCGACCGCGCCGCCATCCACTTCGCCGGCACTACGCCCAACCCGTTGAATGACGCGGCGCGGGCCAACTACGCAAAGAATCCGATTCCCGAACTCCCGGTGGCCAACTTCCAGGCCCTTGGCGGGCTGACGTTCGCCAATGTCTCTCCCAACGGGCGCACCTACTGGACTCCGGAGAAAAAGAACTTCCAGCCGCGATTCGGATTCGCCTACTCGCTCCGGCCCAAGACCATCCTGCGCGGAGGCTACGCCATCTTCACCGCGTCCATCGGGGTCAACTACACCAACACCAACCAGACGGGATTCTCGCTATCGACCCCGATTCAGGCTTCGCTCGACAACGGCCTCACGTTCCTCGCCACCAACGCCAACCCGCTGCCCAACGGGCTGTTGCAACCGGCGCGCTCGAGCGCCGGCCTGTTGACCAACATCGGCCAGGGCCTCACCTTCTTCCCCGACGCGCGCAAGCACCCCTATGCCCAACGGTGGAGCTTCGGGATTCAGCAGGAGTTTCCCAAGAAGTTCATGATCGAGGCTTCCTACGTCGGCAATCGCAACACGCGTCTGAACATCAACCGCGAGCTGAGCTACACCCCGGCGCAGTACCTGAGCACGTCGCCGTTCCGCGACCAGACCACCATCGACTTTCTCGGCAAGACCTTTCCGAATCCCTATAACGGGCTGAATTCGATCTACGGCAGCACCATTACCCGCGCCAGCGCCCTGCGCAACTACAGTGAGTTCTCGAGCGTACAGATCAACGGCGACCCCGCCGGCTACTCGTGGTATCACTCGCTGCAGGTGCGAATCGAGCGGCGCTTTGCCAACGGGTTCACGGTGCAGTCCTCCTACACGTGGTCGAAATCCATGGATGCCACCGAGTTCATGAATTCGTCCGATCCGATGCCCTATGAAGTGGTCGCCAGCCTGGACCGCACGCATCGCCTGACCGGCAGCGGCATCTGGGAAATCCCGTTCGGACACAAACGCAAGTTCGGCTCGTCGTGGCATCCGGTGCTCAACTTTGTGGCCGGCGGCTGGCAGCTTTCGGGACTCTACCAGCACCAGAGCGGCGCTCCCTTGGGCTTGGGTAACCGCATTTTCTTCGGCGATCTGCACAACATCGTGCTGCCCAAGGACCAGCGCAGCGTGGATCACTGGTTCACGCCGGCAGCCGCGGCGGGCTTCGAGACCAGCTCCGCCAAGCAGTTGGCATCCAATATCCGCACGTTCCCGCTGCGCTTCAACGGCGTCCGGGGACCCAACCAGGACAAGTGGGACTTCGCCATTCTGAAGGTATTCAAGGTCAATGAACGGCTGAACACCGAGTTCCGCGCCGAGTCGTTCAACGCGCTGAACCATCCCAACCTGTACGACCCGAATACCGACCCGACCAGCGCATCCTGGGGCGTCATCACCGGACAGGATACGCCGCGTTCCTGGCAGTTGTCGCTGAAGCTCGTGTTCTAGAGAGTCCCATACACCGCTTCCTTTGGTCGCGGCTCCCATCCGAGCCGCGACTACGATCCGCTGCATGCTCCCGTGCCGAAGGTTCCGCTTCCTTTGGTCGCGGCTCCGTTCCGACCCGCGGCTCCGATCCGAGCCGCGGCCGCAGGGAGCGGTCAAAGTGCGGAACCTTCGAGCCGGCCAACGCGACGGTGAATGCCTTCGCCCACGGGTCCGCGGCGCCGATTCCGAACAGGAGCGCCCCCGCGTACCGCGCCGCCCATAAGGCCGGCGGGATTTCCCGCCGCCATGCCGGGCGAGCGCCAGGCAGATGGTCACGCGCAGCGCCATCCACGTTACGTTACGGTCCCGTGTATTTCACCCCGATCGGACTGGCCCATGCCATGTTCCGGTCGGACTGCATGACGCGCACGTAGCACCAACTTTGGCCGGGTGCCGCGGCGGTGTCTCCCGCCTTTGCCGGCCGCGTGCGCGAACCTCGAGCAGGATGTTGCCGCCCGCGCCGTACACGTGCCTCTTCCGCACGCTCTCCACGATGTCCCGGCACGTGATAATCGCCCGTTTCGGCGCTCGGCACGCGGTCCCGCGGGGCCTCCGGCGGCAATCTACTGTCTGTGTCACAGGGGACTCGAGGGCCAAACTGTTCGTTACATTTGAGCCGCATCCGCACTAATGCACCGGAGCAAAACGGCCGATAGGTAATGCATGAAGACCGGAATCCGGCTCATAGTCGTGGCCCTGACAGCCTGGAGCGCCTGGGGATCGGACGGATCTCCGGCGGACATCAAGAAGCTGAAAGATCTGGGAATCGAAGACCTGCTTGAAGTCCAGGCCGTTTCGGCGGTACGGCACGATCAGCGCCAGCTCGATTCTCCGCGCTCGATGTCCGTCATCACCGGGGATGAGCTACGCCGGAAGAATTTCCGGACCGTGCCGGAGGCGCTGAACGAGCTGGTGGGTGTGATGGTCCAGGAGACCAACTACGGCGGCGGGGCGCCGATCATCCGTGGCATGGTCGGCAACCGGGTTCTGATCCTGGTGGATGGTGTGCGATTGAACAGCGGTTCCTACCGGCTGGGACCGAACCAGTACTTGAATACCGTCGACATCGGCCAGGTGGAGCGGATCGAAGTCATTCGCGGCGCGGGCAGCGTACTCTATGGGACGGATGCGCTGGGCGGCATCATCCACATCATCACCAAGGCGCCGCACCCGGAGGAAACCGGCCGTCCCGTTTCGGGCGAGCTCTTTACGCGCTTCTCCAGCGCCGACCGCGGGGTGAGCTCGCGGGCGCGGGTCACCGCGGGGTGGAAGAACCTGGGTTTGACCGGCGGGTTCAGCGGAAAGAACTTCGGCGATCTCGACACCGGCCGCGGAACGGGGCGGATACCGATGTCGGGGTACGGGGAACTGGATGGCGACCTGAGGCTCTCCTATAAGCCGTCGGAAAGGCAGACCATTGCCTTGTCGTTGGCGCGAGTGCGGCTGGGGGATGTCTGCCGCAGCGATGTGGTCCTGTCCGGCGCCAACCTCGAATACTGCTGGCACCCGACCCAACGAGACCTGGCCCAGATCAGTTACCGGCTGGAGGTGGGCCGGTTCATTGACTGGCTGGAGATTCGCGCGCGGTATCAAACGCAGATGGAAAGATTACACTCGGTGTCCACGGCATCCCCCGATGTGCGCTCGGAATACTTCGACCGTACGAACACGCGAGGCATAGCCGCGGAGGTGGGCTCCCACCTGGGGCCGCGGCATGCGCTGACCTACGGCTTCGATCTGGACTATGACGATATTACGAGTTCGCGGCAGGATTTCAACCGGGCGACCGGCGTGACCCGGCCGCGCGCGGGGAGCGCGCCCAACGGCAGCGAGTATGGCACGCAAGCGCTGTTCCTGCAGGACGAATTCCGGGTGATCGGGCCGGTAGCTCTCAATATTGGCGGGCGGTTCTCCGAAGCGACGATTCAGGGCGTGTTGACCGATTCCAGCGCCGGGACGGTGCGCCTCGACAATCACCTTCACGATTTCACGGGCAGCGCGTTTCTCTCCGTCCGGGCGGGCGCGCATACCAGGTTCCTGTTGGGGTTCTCGCAAGGATTTCGAGCTCCCAACCTGAACGACGAAGGATTTCTGGGGAATAGCGGAACCTACTTCGAAGTTCCGAATCCGGCGCTGAGACCCGAGAAAAACGGCACCTGGGAGACAGGCGTGAAGTTTAGCCATCGCAGGTTCAGCGGCACGGCGTCCTACTTCCTGAGCGATTATCGCGGGCTGATCGATCGCACTCCCTCTACGTTCCGCGGCCTGACGTTCATAGATCTTGATGGCAACGGCGTGCAGGACAAAGGGGAGGCCAACGTCTATCAACGCCGGAACATTGGCAAGGCCCGCGTGCTGGGCGGCGGGCTGGAAGGCGAATGGCGGGTGGTGGAGTCGGTCTCGGTGTTTGGCAATGTCAGTTGGACGCGGGGACGATACCAATGCGCGGACGCCCCTCACCCGGATCCCTCCGGTGAAAGGCATCTTTGGGCAGCGCTGGCGGCGCCGCAGCGGCAAATGGTTGGAAGCCTACACGGTGTTGGCCGGCGCGCAGCACCGGCTCTCGCCCGCGGATTTGACCGACCCGAGAATCCTTCCGGGCGGGACGCCCGGCTTTGCCACGGCCAACCTGCGCGGCGGGCTCCCGGTCAAGGGCCTGGGTACGCTTACGATCGGGCTCGAGAATCTGACGAACAAGTTGTACCGCTGGCACGGGTCGGGGATCGATGCACCGGGGACAAACCTGGTCCTCGGCATCACGCGCTCGCTGCCGTAGATCGCGTCCGGGTGTACCTATGCGCTCTCTCTTTTTGCTTCTGGCAATCGCGTGGACCGGAGCCATCGGCGACGGTGCGGGTCCCAGGACCGCGGTCGCGCCGGAGTATGCCATTAAAGCCGTCTTCCTGTTCAACCTGGTCAAGTACGCGGACTGGCTGCCCGAGTCGCCGTTGTCGGATCCTTCCAAGCCCATCGTCATCGCGGTCATCGGGGACGATCCCTTCGGGGAGGCGCTCGACGAGGTGGTCCGCGACCGAAGCGTGCGCGGCCGCCCCCTCGCGATCGTCCGTACGTCCGACGTGAAGACGCTCAAACCCGTCCACGTGGCGTTCATCAGCGCTTCCGAGTCCGGCCGGGCGGCGGAGTTGATCGGTGCGCTGGCAGGCCGGTCCGTTCTCACCGTCGGCGACACGGAGAGCACCGGCCGGGCGGGAGCGGTTGTCAATTTCGTCATGGCCCAAGGAAAGGTGCGTTTCGACGTCAACGCGGCTGCCGCGAAACGCGGCCGGATCGAACTCAGTTCCCAGTTACTGAAACTCGCGAGGCGTATCCAGGAGCCGGGAGAATGAGATGACTACCGCCAGAGCCTCCGGGATCGGGCGAAAGCTGACGGTTTCCCATATGGTCAGCAGCGCCATTGCGCTCCTCCTCGCCTGTGGGGCGTTCGTCGTCTGGGAGTACGCCATGTATAAATCGGCGCTGCGCAATACCATTGCCACCCAGGCCCAGATCGTCGGAGCCAACGCCACCTCGGCCCTGCTGTTCGCCGATGCGAAATCCGCCGGCGAGACTCTGGCCGCGCTGCGCGCCGAGCCGGCCATCGAGCGCGCATACATCTACGATCGTTGGGGAGCGGTCTTCGCACAATATGCCCGCGAGGGCGCCCAGCCCGCCCGCGATGCGCCGGCCGCGGAGCCTGGCGGAGAGCGCTTCGAGACCAGCCGCATGGTTCTGACGCGCGACATCGTGTCGGAAGGTGAGAAGGTGGGGAGAATCTGTCTGTACGCCGGCCTGGACGGCCTGCACCGGCGCCTTCTCGAATACCTTCGAATCACCGCACTGGTGTTGATGGTTGCCTGCCTGACCGCGCTGTTCACCTCGCGGCGCCTCCAGCGCGGTATTTCGAAACCCATCCTGGAGCTGGCCCGAGCCGCAGAGACCATATCGGCGACCCAGGACTACTCCATCCGCGTGAAGCTGGAAAGCCACGACGAGCTGGGCCTGCTCGGCGAGCACTTCAACGCCATGCTGGAGCAGACCTCGCGGCACACCCACGAGCTGATGCGGCTCAACGAGGAACTCGCCGCGGCCAAGGAGATCTCGCGGCACACCCACGAGCTGATGCGGCTGAACCAGGAACTCGCCGCGGCCAAGGAAATAGCGGAGAGCGCCACCCGCCTGAAGAGCCAGTTTCTCGCCAATATGAGCCACGAGATCCGGACGCCGATGAACGGCATTCTGGGCATGACCGAACTGGCCCTGGACACGGATCTGAAGCCCGAGCAGCGCGAGCTTCTGTCGGTGGTCAAGACTTCGGGCGAGTCGCTGCTGACGATTCTGAACGACATTCTCGACTTCTCCAAAATCGAAGCCGGAAAGATGGGGCTCGACTCGATACCCTTTCGCATCCGCGATGTTCTTGGCGACACCGTCCGGATCCTGGCGATTCGGGCCGAAGAGAAGGGACTGGAACTGATTTTCCGCGTCGCCCCGGATGTGCCTGCGTTAGTCGCCGGCGACCCGAACCGGCTGCGGCAGATTCTCAGCAACCTGATCGGCAATGCCGTCAAATTCACCACCGCGGGCGAAGTCGTGGTCTCGGTGGAGCGCTGCGCGGGCCGCCAGGAGGGTACGCTCGCCTTTGAGGTGAGAGACACCGGTATCGGCATTCCCGCCGCACAACAGGAGCACATTTTCGAGGCGTTTGTTCAGGCGGATGGGTCGATCACGCGCCAGCATGGTGGAACCGGCCTCGGCCTGGCAATCTCGTCTCAGCTCGTCGGCATGATGGGCGGGCATTTGGATGTCGTGAGCGCGGCGGGCGAGGGAAGCGCGTTTCGGTTCACGGGGCGGTTCGAGCTCCTCCATGAAGAGTCCCAAGCCGCCCTGGATCCGGCGATGCGCGGCGTCCCGATTCTGGTGGTCGAAGACAACCAGACCAGCCGCGCACTAATCGCCGAACTGCTGCGTACCTGGGAAGCCGTGCCGGTACTGGCGGAGGGCAGCGAAGCGGCCGCTGCACTTCTCGAAAAGGCATCCGCCGAGGGCCATCCCTTCCGCTTGCTGCTGTTGGACGGCTCTCTGCCCGGAGACGCCGCCTTCCGGCTGGCCGCCGCCGCCAGCAGGCATCCAGGCCTCGCCGGCGAGATCGTCGTCATGCTCGGGGCCCTGGAACTGCCACAAAAGAGCAGCGTGTTCCGATCGCAGAATATCTCGCTTCAATTGACCAAGCCGGTGCTGACGGGCCCCTTGCAGGACATCGTCCGCAAGGCTCTGTAAGGCGAAACGGCGGGCGTCCCCGTTCCGGGGGAGCGCAGGCGGGAAGACACCCCTCCACCCGCGCGGCCGTTGCGGGTTCTGATCGCAGAGGACAATCCTACGAACCGGAAGTTGATCTCGCTGGTTCTGTCGAAGCGCGGCCATGAATCCCGAATTGCGGCCAATGGCCGGGAGGCCGTCGACCTCTGGGAGCGCGAGCCCTTCGACCTTATCCTGATGGATCTCCAGATGCCGGTCATGGAAGGCATCGAAGCCACGCGCATCATCCGGGGAAAAGAGAAGCTGTCCCGCCGCCACATACCAATCTTCGCTCTTACCGCGCATGCGCTGACTTCGTTTCGCGAACAGTGCGCCCGGGAGGGGATGGATGGCTATCTCACCAAGCCGCTCCGCCTCGCCGAGTTGGACGCAGCCATTGAAAGCGCTTCGCTGGCGGCCCTTCCGGGCTGAGCGTGCACGTCGCGCGCAGGGCCATCCAGGTTACCGTCCCGTGTATTTCACCCAGATCGGACTGGCCCATGCCATGTTCCGGTCCGCCTGCATGACGCGCACGTAGTACCAACTTTGGCCGGGCGCCGCGGCGGTGTCGGTGTAGTCGAACTCCGCGGTAGGCGCCTTCGGCTCGGTCCGGTAAATGAACTTGCCGTCCTTGATGATCTCGACGCTCTCGATTGCGCCCGTGCCCAGCACCTTGACGTGCAGCACGGGCGCCGACGCGGCCTCGAAGTCGTCGCCCATCATCCACTCCCGCCCCTGCCGGCCGCGCGCGCGAACCTCGAGCACGATATTATCCGTCGCCCCGTACGCGTGCCGCTTCCGCATGCTCTCCACGATGTCCCGCCGGGCGGTGGAAGGCGTGTAGATCATGGTGTAGGAAGTGTGCGTCGCGATGTGGTCCGAGCTGGATTGCATGCCCAGCCGGTAGCCCTTGGCCAGCGCATTCCAATAAAAACCCGCGGGCCGATACGGACCGTGTATCTGCACATGGAAATCGCCCGTTTCGGCGCGCGGCGCCCCCTCGTACTCGTAGTTGGCATGGTAGCCCTGGTAAATCTCCACCAGCGGCTCCACGTCGGGATCGTTGTCGCGGAAGTCGCTGCCCTGGCCCGTCGCCAGCGAATGCAGCATCGCAATACCGCGGTTCTGCTTCAAATACGGATACAGCACCGATCCGGTGTTGACCGTGCCCTGGTTCTCCGCGGGCGCAATGGGCAGCACCTTCACGCCACGCTCGGCGAACACCAGGTTGCGATGCCCGTTGGGATACGGCACGCTTCGCTCGTATCCGAACAGCGGCGTGTAACCGCCGGGAATGTGGAACAGGTCGATCGACTTCTCGGTCCGCCACCAGGTGTATTCGTCGGGACCCGCGTTGTGATCCGACACGATCCCGGTGTCCATGCGCGCGGCGTCGAGCATGTAGCGGAAGTAATCTTCGAGTGAGCCGTCGCCGGCCCCGTCCGGCGAGATTTCGGTGTGCCGGTGGAAATCGCCGCGCAGGATGCGCAGTTCGCCTCCACCGCCCGGAACCCGATAGGAGCGGGCGCGCTCGACGTCCGCCTCTTCACGCGCCGGCAGGAACTCGGCGTTGGCCGGTGGTTCGACGAAGGCTTCGAACTGCGGTTGCACGGGCGCGGCTTCGGCATCCATCCGCGCGAAGTCGATCTCGTTGTGCCGCCGGTTGGGCTGCCCCGCGGCGGTGTGGAACAGACGGCCATCGTTGGTCCACACGGCCCACACTCCGGAGGCTGCCGGCGTGAGCTGAAACGGCCCGTCGGGGCGTGTGCTCGAATTCGGAAGCGGCGCCGCGCTACGCCAGTGGTCGCCCTCGTACGCCGTGAGGAACATCTCCCAGCGTCCGTTGTTGGCCCAGTAATCGGCGCGGTTCTGTGCCGTGGAAATGCGCGCCTCTAGCGCCAGCCAGATGCGGCCCGCGCCGTCCGAGGCCAGCTTGGGCAGCTCCACGTAGCGGTTGTAGCGGCGGGGCATCGCGGCCATTGGGTCGGCCGCCGGTTGCGACCACTTGCCGTTTTCCAGCACCGCGATGCGAGGCCGCCGGTCGGCATACAGCACGGTGCCGCGCCAGGTGTCGTCGCGCGCATAGTCCTTGCCCCAGTTGGAACCGGACTCGTCCCACGCCAGCCATACGCGATCGCTTCCATCCACGGCCAGGGAAGCGTGCGCCTGAAAACGCGACGATTTCGTCACCTGCTGGATCGCGCCCAATGCGCCGTCCGCCCCGATCCTGCGCAGGAAGATGTCGTAGTTCCCGGTGCGATAGCTGTCCCACGCCACGTACAGGTTGCCCTGCGAATCGGCCGCCGCGTCGGGCATCCAGGCGCTCGCGCCGCTGATCTCCTGTGCGGGGCTCCAGGTGTCGCCCGTGAGCTTGCTCCACATGACGTGCGACTCGGCCCGCACGTGCGCCACCCACACCAGGTGCAGGTTGCCGCCGCGGTCGCGAAGCAGCTTGTGGAAGAAGTTCGGTCCGTTGCCGTTGGTGAGCTTGCGCGGCGCGCTCCAACCGGAACCGTCGTAGGTGCGCGCTACCAGGTCCCAGGCTTCACCCTCGCGCTGCGACCAGACCGCCCACACGCGGCCGCGGGCGTCCTGGGCGATGGCCGTGCGAAAAATATCCTGACCGGCCGGCGTGAGCGGCTCGGCGGACCACCCCTCGGCCGTGGAATGTGCCGCCATCACGCGGTCGGCGCCGTTCTCGTAAACCTGCCACGCCGCCCACGCCGGGCCGCCGGCCGCAATCGCCATCGAAGGATAGTCGTGCTCCGATACCACGTTGGGCGCGTGCGCCGGCGAGATGCGGGCGGGCGCGGCCACTGCCTGTACCGTCACATCGCCATCCTCGAATGCAAGCACACGGCCATCCCGCAGGGCATCCAGCCGAAATGTGTACGTCGCGCGCTGCGTTTGAATCGTGACGTTCGCGGTGGGTGGCGCCTCGAACGCTGCCGACACCCCCTTGGGCACGATGTTTTGATTGGTCCCCGCGGTCGCGAGTGCCCGTGGCTGGTCCGGCTGATTCTCCATGTTGGCGCGACGGGTCGCCAGCTTCCAGCCGTTCGCGCCCTCGATCCGGTCCTCGCCGAAGAAGCGCCAGGGAATCAGTTCGGTAAGCCGCCCGCCGCTCAGGCTGATCGTGCCGGAGTAATCCGTCTCGCGTTCCTGCCGCTCCCCAAACGCGATGCGTATCGCCGTTCGCGCCGCAGGCGCCGCGGCCGCCGGCCGCTGCGGTTGGTTCTGCGCCAGGCTGTACGCGAAGAATGCCAGCAGGCAGGCGGCGCCGCCGAACAGTATGAGTCGCTTCATTTGCCGTTCAATCTATCAACAACGGGCGACAGTGGCAAGCGAACCTGCTCACCCCGGAAAATCACTCGCCGTATGCGGCGATATAGACCATCTGATCGTAATCGACCAGGCCGAAGCGAAGCCGGTCAAGCCAGCCGCGCCTCCCGAGCACATTCCGCACAATACCGGGGTCGGCGTAGAAATAGGCCATCGATGTGGTCTGAGCGCCCAGGACTTGAATCGAAACCTCGTGCCCGTACGCCTCGAATCGGCTGTTGGCCGTGGCATACGTTTTTCGGACGCCGTCTTCGACTCGCAGGCCCAGAGCTTCAGCGTACCCCCGTTCAAACAGGCAATCGCTCGCGCCCGTGTCGATTCTCGCCAGCAGTTCGACTTTCCTCCCGCCGGTCCTCAGCATAGCGGGTATCGTGATACCCTCGACCCGGGAATCGTAGACGTGACAATCGGAAAAACGCAGCTCGTGCGCCACCGGCTACCACCCGCCGAACGGCAACTCGCGCTCGCTGGGGACGTGCACGACGAGAGGCTGCTCGAACCCTTCAGCCTTGGCTGCTTCTAGTACCTGAGGCGCCGATGATCCGTGGGCCACGACTCTGGCGCCCTCGAGGGCGACCCAGGAACCTGCGTAATCCGCTGCGTGATGCTTCAGCCACTCCTGCTCGAGCGAGCGAGCCGGGCTAACGGCCGCGCGCCGTTCCGCCTCCGATCCTTGTGCCTGCCGTTTTCCACGCCCGGCCTGGATCCCCTGCTCGATGATCTCGTCGACGGACTGGAACTCGCCGCTCTCCAGCTTTTCCTGCACCAGCCTCTCGGTCTCCGGTTTCAGTTGAATCGCCATGGCAGTCCCCTCCCATGATCTCACGACGCGCCCCTGCTCACTTCTTCACGAACAACGACACCGCCATCCCGAATCCGATGGCAATCACGATCCGCCGCACCGCCGTGCGTCCCAGCCTGCGCGCCATGCCCGCTCCACCGTAGCCGCCCACGATCGCTGCCACGGCCATGATCACTACGTCGGGCCAATACACCATGCGCGCCCAGATGAAATACGCCGCGGCAATGCCGTTGATGCTTCCGCCGAACACCACCTTCAGGCTGTTCATCTCGTGGATGTCTTTCAGCCCCAGGATGCTCAAAGCCGCCAGCATCAGAATCCCGATGCCCGCGCCGAAGTAGCCGCCGTAGATCCCCACCGCCAGTTGAAAGAGCATGGCCCCCGCCAGCCACTTCGCCGACCGGCGCGACTCCGCATCGCCCGTCTTCAGCAATCGCTGCACGGTCTCCTGCGCCATGAACAGGAGCGTGGCGAACAGGATCAGGAACGGCACCATGCGGTCGAAAGTCGGCGCCGGTGTCCAGCGCAGCAGCAGCGCGCCGGTGAGCCCTCCTACCAGGCTGGGCACAATCAGCACGCGGAACCGCGGTTCGGCCGCGCTGAGTTCCCGCCGGTACCCCCAAGTGCTGCCGACCGTGCCCGGCCAGATGGCCACCGTGCTGGTGGCGTTCGCCGTCACCGAATCGAGCCCCAGCCAGATGAGCGCAGGAAAGGAGACCAGGGTCCCGCCGCCGGCAACTGAGTTGATCGCTCCCGCGAGAAAAGCCGCTACGAACGCTACGGCTCCGCGCCAAAGATCGAAGGAAGGGTTCAATCTTGCAGGATATCGCGAAAGAGCCCGCGTCCCGGGTCTCCCTGGCCCCCGGCCCCTGGCCCCCGGCCCCTGGCCCCCGGCCCCTCAGTCCTGCCGCAGTGCCGCCAGCGGGTCCACTTTCGTCGCACGGCGCGCCGGAACGTAGCTCGCCGCCATCGCCACCAGGGCCAGCAATCCGATTACCGCCGCGTACGTAATGGGATCGCCCGGCTTCACTTCGAACAGCATCTGGGTGAGCAGGCGGGTCGCTGCAGCCGCCCCCGCCAGGCCGAGCGCCAGCCCGATACCCGCCAGCGCCAGTCCTTGCCGCAGCACCATCCAGATCACCGAGGACTGGCTGGCCCCCAGCGCCATGCGCAGGCCGATCTCGTTCGCCCGCTGCCCCACCACGTACGCCGTCACACCATACACGCCGGCCATAGCCAGCCCTACCGCGAGCGCCGCGAAAATGCCGAACAGCACTGTGCGGAAGCGCGGCGCCGCGACGTTCTCCCAAAGCGATACTTCGAGGGTGGTGAACTTCACCGGCACGTCGGGCGAAATCTCACGCGCCTTGCGCCGCAGCGTTTCGGCAAAGGCCGTGGGCTCCGATGCCGTGCGCACCATGACGCTCATCGTCGTCCCGTGATAAGGATGCTGTTCGTACGGCATGAACATCTCGGGTGCAGGCGCCCGCGACGGTCCGTCTTGCCGGATGTCGCCGACTACGCCGACGATCTTCATGGGGTTCAAGGAATCGAGGCCGCAGAACAGCACGTGGCCGATGGGGTCCTGGCCCGCAAACGATTTCCGCGCCAAAGCCTCGTTTATGATCACCGTGAAAGGCGCTTCGTAAGTATCGCCGTTGTTGAAGTCGCGTCCCGTTTTGAGCGGAATGCCGAGCGTCGCGAAGGTTCCCGGCGCCACTACCGAAAACACAGCCTGAGGCGCGCTTACGCCTATCGCCGAACGGTCGGGCAGGCGATCGATCCAATAGCTGCCGTTTGAGCCGCTGCGGCCCGGCGGCGAATGCTCGGCTCCCACGGCGGATACGCCCGGCATCGTGGCCACGGCAGCCAGCAGGTCCCGATAGAACCGCGTGCCTCGCCGTGCCGAAGGCGGGTCGGACGCCGGAACAGCCGCCCTCATCATCAACACGTTCTCGGGACGAAAGCCCAGGGCTACGCTGTTCAACGCGACGAAACTCTTGATCAGCAGGCCGGCCCCCGCCAACAGCACCACCGACAGCGCAATCTCGGCTACCACCAGTGCCGAGCGGATACGGCCCGCGCCGCCGCCCACCACGGCCCGCGCGGCGCCCAGTTTCAGGGAGTCGTTCAGATCGACCTTGGAGGCGTGAATCGCCGGAGCCATTCCAAACAACAGGCTGGCCACCACCGACACTCCAAAGGTGAATGCCAGCACCCAGCCATCGATGCTGGTCTCCGCGAGCCGCGGCACGTTCTTGGGCGCCAGCGTCACCAGCACACTCGATCCCCAGATGGCCAGCAGCAGCCCGGCCATCCCCGAGGCTACCGCCAGCACGGCGCTTTCGGTGATCAACTGGCGCACGATTCGACCGCGGCTCGCGCCCACTGCGGCGCGGATCGCCATTTCGCGCGTGCGCGACGTGGCCTTCGCCAGCAGCAGGTTGGCCATGTTCGCGCAGGCGATCAGCAGCACCAGCCCCACCGCGCCCAGCAGCAGGTAGAGCGTCATGCGAACGTCGCCCACCATCTCGTCGCGCATTCCATTGACGAAGACGCCTTTGTTCTTGTTGCTCGGCGGGTATTGCTGTTCCAGCCGTAAGCCGATCGCCGACATCTGGGCCCGCGCCTGTTCCACCGTGACGCCCGGCTCTAACCGCGCTACCACCCGGTAATTGTGCGCCGAGCGCGAAGTCGTCTCCGGAAATGCCGTGTTCGCGTTCGCCGGAAACCAGACGTCGGTCTTCTCCGGAAAGTGGAAGCGCGGCGGCATCACTCCCACGATGGGGAATTCCTTGTCCCCCAGGCGCAGCGTCTGGCCGATCGCATTTCGATCGCCGCCGAAATGGCTCTGCCAGTAGCCGTAGCCGATCACCACCGCCCCGGCGCTTCCCGGCAGTTCCTCATCGTGTGTGAAAAGGCGGCCCATCACCGGCTCCACTTCGAACACTCTGAAGAATTCCGGTGCGACTACGGCAACGCTACCGTACTCGGCGCCCGACCGGGCCTGCACCGCCGACTGCGAATCTCCGTAGTAGTACGCCATCGCGCTGAACGCGGTGCTCTGGTCGTGCCAGTCGTGAAAGTCGGGCGCCGAAACCTGCCCGTGCGATCCCGTGGTCTTCCACAGCGAGGACAGCGTAACGATGCGGCCGGGGTCCCGATAGTCCAGCGGCTTCAACAGCACCGAGTTGACCACGCTGAACATCGCCGTGTTGGCGCCGATGCCCAGCCCCATCACCAGCACCGCCAGCATCGTAAAGCCCGGGTTTCTCCGCAGGGATCGCAGCGCGAATCTCAAATCCATAGGGGGAAGCTTAGCAGAGTCTGGTGGCGTGTTTCCGATTCGCGTTTAGTGTCGGTCACTTCGCCGCGGCCGCCTGCCGCCGGAAGGTCAACGGCATGTTATTCAGCAGCCCCTCCTGCGACCATGTTCCGGCGATCGCCGAGCCGCTCAGGGTGCCCCTGAAACTGGCCTTGAGCAACCCGACCTCAAACTGCAGGCCCGTGTCCCTCTGGATGATCGACGATAGGGGCAGCTCTTTGCTCTTCGCTTCCGAATTCGTGATCGTCCCCGCCGCGGATCCATCGGCGGCCCGTGAGAGTTTGAGAACCAGCTCGATCTTGGCTTCCCCGCCCTCGTCGATCATGGCGCGCCAAGTTCCCTCAAAAGCTTGCGACAAGGTGGAGTTGGTTGACGTGGGCGACGCTCCGCGCCGGAAGGTCAACGGCGTGACGTTCCCCGCTTGCGTCCACTCGCCTTTGATCTCCGTGCCGGCCGCGTTCAATGCCCCTCGATAGGTCCCGTTGAGCGACCGGACCTCAAACTGCAGGTAGTTGCCCACCTGATTGATGGAGGAGAGAGCGCTCTCCAGGTTGCCCCGATCGACGCTGATGAGCGTTCCGGTGGCCGACCCATCGGCGGCGCGGCCGAACTTCAGGACGATGTGGTACTTGGTGGTTCCCCCCCCGTCCAGGGTGCCTTGCCACGCGCCCACCATGGATTTCGACAGCGTCGTATTCGCGGTTGGAAGATTGACCTTGGCCTCGCCGGTTCGCTTGAGCGACAAAGGCATCGGTTTCTTGTCCGCCGTAAACGTTCCGGTAATCCCCTTGCCGTCCGCCGCGAGCTTCCCCTCGAACGACGGGGTTCCGGGGAATCCGGACACGCTAAAGCGGATGCCCGCCTCTCCCACCACCAGCCCGGAAACCGGCAGATCGGCGATTCCCACTTCCGGCATGCCGAATGTGCCGATCCATTCACCCTTCTGGTTCTTGGTGAGGTCTACAACCACGCCCAGATCCTGGCCCTGATTCTTGATGGCGCCTTGCCAGTGCCCGTTGACAGTGCGTGAGGCCTGAGCCCAGGCGGCCATGGGGAGCACGGCCGCGGTGACGGCCAGCGCGCCCAATCGGAACGATAGGTACATGCAACCAGCGTAGCGAAAAACCGGGGAAAAAACACCGTGGGTTGGCTCTTTCCCGGGACTCACGCCGGGCGCTTCGGGAGCATCTTGTCGAGCGCCTCGCGAACCAGGGCATCGGTCGACAGGCCCTTTGCCTGCGCCGCCGCGATGAGCCTGGCTTGCCGGCGGGCAAACGGCGTGGCGCGGGGAACGAGCGGCATTGCGCGAGAGTGCGTGCACGGCGCCGGAGACGCTTGCCGGCGCGCGCGGCTCAGGCTCCCAGGTGCTTGGCCAGGAACGGCAGGCCGCGCTTGCCCCAGAAGCTGTGGGGGCCGTCGAAGACTTCGTGCTCGATTACGCGGTCCGCGCCGAAGACTTCATACACCTTCTTGACGCGCTCGAAGCTGGCGCGGCTGGCGGCGATGGGGAAGATGTCGTCGCGCTGGCCCGATTCGGCGAGCAGCGGGCGCGGCGCGATCAAGCCGGCCACGTCGTACATTTCGGCCCAGTTGAGAATGCCGGGGACGTAGTTGTCGATGCAGTGCGACACGCTCATGATGCAGTCGCGGAAGGTATTCAGGTAGCCGCTGATCATGGCGGCGCGGATGCGCGGCTCGAGCGCGGAGGCGAACGTCGTGCAGGTGCCGCCGCCCGAAATCCCCATGCAGCCGACGCGTCTGGCGTCCAGCTCCTGGCGGGACTCGATCCAGTCGATGGTGCGCATGACGTCGTAGACGCGCCAGCCGATCATGGTCTGGCCCAACAGCAGCGCGGCGCCGGCCGAGGGCTGGCAGGCGGCTGTGCCGAGGCCTTTCTTCTTCGTGACCGGGTCGCGGCGGCAACCGAACGCCATGGGTTCAATGGCCACGGCGGCCATGCCGTGCTCGGTCACCTGGATGGCGAAGTCGTACTGGTAGCCTGCCTTTTCGGTGCGGTCCTGGCCCTTGTCATCGATGCCGACGACATCGTCGACGCCGCGGCCGTGTCCGGGGATGCAGACCACCGTGGCGTGGGGACCGCGCACGGACTTCGGCGTGAGCAGGTAGCCCAGGACCCAGGCATCGGGCCGGCTCTGAAAGACGAACTTTTCGCGCCGGTATCCGGGAAATTCGCGGATCTCCAGGGTCATCGATTCGAGGGGCGAACGCTTGGCGGGGAAGCCGCCCAGGAGCTCCGTGATCTTGGCCCGCAGATTCTTCTGCCATTGTTCGGCGGCCTGCCGGTTCTGCGCTTGAAACGACATGCGGAGCGCTGCCGATTCATACAGTTTGTGAGTGTAGAGTACGGGATCGAAGCCCGCGCCGTTGACTTTGTCGAGGAAACCGTCGAGAGCCCCGGTGTACTTCGGGGTATCGGCCGGCGCCGCCTTGGCTTGCAGCAGGGCGGCACTGCTTACGACAACTTTGCCGAGATCGCGTCGGGTCATGTAACAGATATACACCTACGCAGCGCGATGTTCCAGTGGGGAGCACTCAATTTGCGCCGAAAACGCTTTCTGCCACGAATGAAACAAGCCGGATACCACCGCGGAGTCGCGGAGTCGCGGAGTCGCGGAGATTTGCGCGGAGAACGACCGGGAGAAGGAAGAGCAAGCGGATTCGCGCAAATTGGCGCGCTCGACTTCGCGGCCGGGCTGGAGAACGCGGAGGGAGCGGAGGAGTGCGATCCTGTCTCGGGCAGGCGCGCAAGATGGTGAAGGCCATGGCGCCAGTGCAGGCAAATCTACGCCGTCCTCACGGCCAACTCTTCGAAAAAGCTGCGCACTTCGGCGGGATCGCGCAATTGAAAATGGGCGCGCGTGAGAGAGCGGCGTCCCACCGCGATGGTCGTGTGGTTCAACACCGCCTGGTCCTACTACTACGTGTTTCTGCTGCTCGGCCTGGCGGGACAACTGCTGCACTATCCCGGCGGCCAGGAGCAACCGTAGAACGTGGCCGCTCACCGCGCCAGGTATACAAAGCGCACGACGAACAGCGCTGCCAGCACGTACACGAACCAGTTCACCTGCCGCCATTTTCCGCGCACGATCTTCATCAGCGCGTAGGCCGTGAATCCGAAGGCGAGGCCGTTGGCAATGCTGAAGGAGAGCGGGATCGTCATCATGGTGAGGAAGGCCGGCAAGGCCACTTCGGGATCCTGCCACTCGATCTCCGCCACGACTGACACCATGAGGCTGCCCACGATGATGAGCGCCGGCGCCGTGGCCGCGGCGGGAATCGCGCCCACCACCGGCGCCACAAACAGGGCCGCGACAAAGAGCAGGCCGGTGACGATGGCGGTGACTCCCGTGCGCCCGCCCGCGGCCACGCCCGCAGCGCTTTCGATATAGCTCACCACGGTCGACGTGCCCGCGAGCGAGCCCACGATAGTGGCGGCGGCGTCGGAAAGCAGAATGCGGTTGAGGCGCGGAATGTGGTGCGCTTTGTCAAACAGGTTGGCCTTCTTGCCGACGGCGACCAGCGTGCCGATGTTGTCGAACAGGTCGATGAACAGGAATACGAAGACGATCTCGACGAAGCCGATGCGCAGTGTGGCTCGCACGTCGAGCTGGAACGCGGTGGCGGCTAGGTCGCCCAGGTGGTAGGCTTGCGGCGTCCACTTGGCGACGCCGGTAATCAGCCCGACGACGGTTGTAGTCAGAATGCCGATCAGCATGGCGGCGCGCACGCGCCAGGCCATCAACGCGCCGATCAGCAGGAGGCCGAACAGGGCCAGCGCGGTGCTCTTGTCGTTGAGGCGGCCGAGCGTCACGGTGGTGGCCGGGTCGGGCACGACGATTCCGGAATTGCGGAATCCGATGAGCGCGATGAACAGACCCACGCCCGCGGCCACGGCCGCGTAGAGCTCATAGGGAATGGTGGAGAGGATGAGCTGCCGGACGCCCAACACGGTCAGCAGGAAGAACGCCACGCCGGAAAGGAAGACCGCGCCCAGAGCGGCTTGCCAGGGCACCCCCATCCCTTTGACGACGGAGTAGGTGAAGTAGGCGTTGAGCCCCATGCCCGGCGCCAGCGCGATGGGATAGTTGGCGAAGCCGCCCATCAGGAAACTGCCGACCGCCGCGGAGAGGCAGGTTGCCGCCGTCACCGCTGCGAGAGGCATACCGGTCTCGTGCAGGATGGCGGGGTTGACGAAGACGATGTACGCCATCGTCATGAAGGTGGTAAATCCGGCGAGGATCTCGGTCCGCCAGTTGGCGCCGAGCTTTTGGAATTCGAAATAGCGCTCCAGGCTGTGCAGCGTATCCGTCCTCACCAACTCACCCGCACCAGCGACACTGCCTGCCGGCGCAACTGGAATTCGATTGCGACGCGCCCATCCTTCACCGCCCGCCACTCGGGCGACCGCAGCAATTGCAATTGGCCGGCCGCTTCCATCCTGGCGTATTGCTCGGGCGACCGCTGCGCGGGAGATCCCATCCGCTTCCACAGGGTGTACGAGTTGCTGTGGCCGCCGTCGATCCGGAAATGCTCCACCAGCACACGCCCGCTCGCGTTCGGAACAGCCGCGAAGGTCAGGCGGACCGGGGCTGCGGCGCCATCGCCCGTTACCAGGAGATGGTGGGCGCGGATCTGGACGCGCACAGGGATCAACGCGGCCAGCTCGCCGACAAGCTTCATGCCGTTCGCGGTGTACGTGTAGTTGGGCTCGTCGTGCCCGAAGCAGGCGTAGAGCGGGCGAAAGGCTCCCTGCGTAGCGCCGCCGTCCACACGGATCTCCACCGGCTGCTGCGCGAGCCCCGGGAACGCGAGAAAAAACAGGCAGGGCAGGGGGCCGAGTTGGCTGTTCATCCGTCACCTCACTCAATCTCTTGTAGCACCACTTGTATCATCACTACGGCGGGCGTGGGGCAGCGTCCACTTTTCCGGCAGGCCGTCGCGAAAACCGAAGGCGGGGCCAGGGGGGCCGCGCGGACCAGGGCGTCCGCCCCACGAAATCCCCAGCATTCCCATATTGGGAAAAGCTAAGGCGTCTAGGCAGAACAGGCCGGGAGGCCAGTACGGCCGAGGTAGCTCTCGCGGCAGGACCGGATCAGGTCCCGCGCCTCCCGCGGGCCGCGCCAGCCGCGGGCCGCGCCAGCCGCGCATCTCGGTGCGCTTGCCTTCAAGTTCCTTGTAGATCGTGAAGAAGTGCTCGATCTCGCGCAGGTTGTGGGGAAAGACCTGGTCGATGGTGTGAATCTGGTCGAACCGGGGATTCCGGTTCGGCGCCGCCAGCACCTTCTGGTCGGGTTCGTTCTGGTCCACCATCTCGAGCACACCAACCGGCCGCACGGCGATCAACACTCCGGGAAAGCTCGGCTCGTCCACCAGCACCAGCACATCCAGCGGGTCTCCATCCTCCGACAGGGTTCCCGGAATGAAGCCGTAGTCGCCCGGATAGTGCATGGGCGAATAGAGCGCCCGGTCGAGTCGGAACACTCCGAGTTGCCCGTCGTACTCGTACTTGTTGCTGGAGTTCTTGGGGATCTCGACGATCGTGCGGACGATCTCGGGGCAGTCCGGACCGGGGTCCAGGTCGTACAGTCGCGTCTCCACCCTGCTATGGTATCAGCGCCTGCAGGGCGAACACGATTCCCAGCCCGGCCACGGAAGAGACGATCTTCATGGCGGTCCAGGACTGGAGGGTCTGGGGCACGGTCATGCCGAAGCACTGGTTGACCAGCCAGAAGCCGGAATCGTTGACGTGGGAAAAAGCGGTGCCCCCACAGCACAGCGCCAGCACCAGAATTTCGGGGCTGTAGCCCGGAATGCCTTTCACGATGGGCGCCACTATCCCCGCGGCGGTGATGATGGCGACGGTCGCCGAGCCTTGCGCGAGCCGCATCGCGGCGGCCACCACGTACACCACCAGCAGCGGCGAGATGGCCGAAGTGATCAGCAACTGGCCCAGGTACGCGCCGACGCCGGAATCCACGATGACCTGCTTGAATGCGCCTCCGCCGCCCATGATGCACAACAGGGCGCCCATCGGCCCCAGCGATTCCGCCGCCATTTTTGCCGCCTGCTCGCGGTTGAGCCCGCGGCGAACGCCCAAGAAGTACAGCGCGATCAGCACCGTGATGGTGAGAGCGGTGAAGGGATGGCCGAGGAACACAGCGACGGCGCGGAAGGGCACGTTGCGCAGGGTCGCCATGGTGGCTCCGAAGATCAACAGCACGGGGAGAAGGAGCAGCAGAACCACCAGCGGGAGCGGCGGCGCGGGAAGGCCGCTCTCCTTGGGCGCCATGGAGGCCGCAGCGATCTCCGGCACCGGAATGTAAAGACGCTTTGCAATCCACGTGCCGTAGAAGATTCCCGCGACCACCGCCATCGGGATGGAGGTCGCGATGCCGTAGAGGATGGTGCGGCCGAGGTCGCTGCCGAGGAGTTGCGAGGCCGCGGCCGGGGCCGGATGGGGGGGCACCAGCGAGTGGGCGATGGTGAGGGCCGCAGCCATGGGCAATCCGTAGAACAGCAGCGAGCGCCGCGTTTCGCGCGCCAGATTCCACACCAGCGGCACCATGATGACGAACCCGACCTCGAAGAAGATCGGCAGGCCCACCAAAAAGGACGCCACCAGCATGGCCCACGCCGCGCGGTCTTTGCCGAAACGGGCCAGCAGCCAGTCGGCCAGCGCGCGCCCTCCGCCCGAATGTTCCAGGAAGCGGCCGATCATAGCGCCGAGTCCCACCACCACCGCGATGAATCCCAGTGCTTCGCCAAAGCCGCTCTGGATGGACTTCAGGACCTTGTCCGGCGGCATTCCGGCGGCCACACCCAAGGCCATCGCGGAAATCAGCAGCGCCAGGAACGCGTGCAGTCTCACCGCCAGAATCAAAACCAGCAGAAGGACGATGGCGCCGGCCGTCAGCAAGAGAAGGTGCATGGTAGGACAGGCCTCCTGGCGTGTCCAGCAGCATTCTACCGTTAATCGCGAGCTCGCCGTTGTGCAAGGTTCCCGGCATGATTCCGCTCCGATCCTGGCGGCGCTGGCTGGTTGCCAGACAAGCGCGCGCATGCCGCGCGGCAGACCGCCAAAAACGGTGGCCTCGGCCGCTTCTTACGAGGCTCCCGGCACGACACGTTATCATGAAGGCAGTGCGGGCAGGCCAAACAGGCGTGGATGGACCAGTGGACTCGACGACCGGAGAGGTGGCTCAACCTCCCCGCCGGAGGATTCCCGCCTGGGCTCCCCAAGCCCTGGGCTACGGCCTTTCGGCCGCCTGTCTTCTGTGGGTGCTCCACGGCTACCCTGTCGGTGAACTCCTGTCGAAGATCCGGGACCTCGATTGGAAATGGGTGGCGCTCGGCGTGGCGGCCGATCTCTCCGTCTACGTGGCTCACGCCTGGCGGTGGAACACGCTGCTGAGCCCGGTGGCCAGGCTGAAACTCTGGCGCACGGTGCAGGCGATCTATATCGGGCTGTTCGCCAACGAGGTGCTGCCCTTGCGGGTCGGCGAGTTGATCCGCGTCTATCTGCTGGCGCACTGGAACGGCCTGCGGCTTTCGGTCGGATTCGCATCGGCCGCGGTAGAACGCCTGTTTGACGGCTTTTGGATGCTCGTCGCCTTTATGATCACGGCCAGCCTGGTGAACGGAATCCCGAAGCAGATCGTCTTCGTGGTGCAGATGGTCGGCGCGCTGCTCCTGGCGGGAGCGATTCTCCTGCTGTGGATCGTGGTCCACAAGCAGGAAGCACACGCGGCCATCAGCGAGGGCCGTTGGGCCTCCACGCTGCGCCACGTGGTCGAAGGCCTCCACCTCATGGGCAACTTGCGCACCCTAGGCTTCACAGCGCTAATCAGCCTGCTTTACCTGGCTCTGCATATCTTCTCCCTCTATGCCCTTCTGAAGGCGTACAAGACCGACTATTCTCTGTGGGTCGCTGCCGCCGTGGTGACCATCATCCGGTTTGCCACCGTAGTTCCCAACGCTCCCGGGAACCTGGGCGTGGCGAACCTGGCGTGCATTGCGGCTCTCCGCCTGTTTGATTTTCCAGAGAACGACGGGAAAACGTTCTCGTTCATACTTCTCGGCGCCTGGACGCTTCCGCTATTGCTTGGCGGCGCGGTGGCCACCGCTCTCACCGGCGTGAATATCGGGGAGCTCCGCGACCGCGCCAGAGAGGGCATGCGCGCCGTGCCCGCGTCCGGCACGGAACCGTAGCCATCTACCGAAGGTAGTATTCCCAAAGGGACATCGACGGGCTATCAGTCACTGCGCTATTGTAAGTATTCTAACAGTTCATGAATCTGTTGTTGACTGTTACAGTCGGTATGCGACTCCACTTGCACGAGTTCTGGACTCGGTTCGGGTCTCGAGCGCTGGTCACCCTCGTAGGCATGTCGCTTGTTTGTGCGGCAGATCTGTCCGCCCAGGGGCTGGGTAATCCCGCCATCGGAATGCCGGCAGTCAGGCCGGGCGAATTCAAGGGGGATGTGCGCAACCTGCCCGCGCTTCCAACGGGCAGCGCTACCGGTCCGAAGGTCAAAATGGACGACCTGCCGATGCCCAAGGTCCGTAAGCCGAACACGGCCGTTCCGACGTCGCTCAACGTGCCGACGGCTAACATGCCCAGCCCGAATCGGAATTTTGCCGGGTTGAGCTTCTCAGACCCGGTGACCGGGGGCCAGGCCGGCGGGGGTTGGCCTCCGGACGTGAACGGTGCGGCCGGCCGAAACCACTACGTACAAGCAGTCAACGATGCCTACGCCATTTACGATAAGACCGGCACTCGTCTCGCCGCGTTTACCGAGAACAGTCTGTGGAGCGGCGCTCCTGGAGGAACTCCGTGCAACAGCTTTGGCACCGGCGACCCGGTGGTACTTTACGATCAACTGCACGACCGCTTTGTCCTGACCCACGTGGCATTTGCGTTCAGCGATGGCCCGTTTTACGAATGCATTGCGGTTGCCAAGACCAGTGACCCGGTGGCGGGCGGATGGTGGCTATACCCTCTGCGCATGGATCCTGGCGGAGACGGGAGTGTTCCTCCGGGTGGCTTCAACGACTATCCCAAGTTCGGCGTGTGGAACGATGGCTGCCTGTATATGGGCGCCAACGTGTTCGCTTCGCTCGGCGGACCCTTCGCCGGCGTGGAGTTTGCCTCCTTCAGCCTGTCCGACCTGGAGTCCGGCGCGCCGCTAACCTGGGCGCTGGGATACATCAACCCTCTCAACAACCCTACCTTCGATTCGGCTACCATGATTCCAAGCAACGTGCTAGGCGTGTCGGCGGCATCCATGCCTCCCGCCGGCACTCCGAACTATTTTGTCTCGGAATCTTTGGATTTCTTCGCCTTCGCAGTCCGAAAATTTACCCCCGGCCCGAACTGCGGCGGCGGCGGCGCCCTGGGCCCGATCTCCTATGTATCGCAGGCAGGTTACACACTCCCGAGTGATCCGGACATCGTCCCCCAACCCGGTACCAGCAACCTGCTCGACAGCCTTCCCGACCGTCTGATGCAGAAGGTGCAGTATCGCAAAGTGGGCGCCGCCGAATCGCTCTGGGTGGTTCACACCGTACAGACCTCAATCTCATCGCCGGCGGTCCCGCAGTGGGCGCAACTCGCTGTCACAGGCAGCGTCGTTGCAACCCCACCTGTGCAGCAGCAGATCTATCAACCCGATACGACCCTCTATCGCTGGATGGCGAGCATCGCGGCGGACAGCGCAGGCAACGCCGCAATGGGCTACAGCACGTCGAACGACAGTCCTCCGAACTATCCCGGTATTGCGTATGCCGGCCGGCTGGTGAGCGATCCGCCCAACATCCTGCCTCAGGGTGAGACCGTACTTATCGCGGGCCTGGGCTCTCAGACCAACTTCTGTGGCGGCAGAATCTGCAATCGCTGGGGCGATTACACGTCCATGAGCGTGGATCCCGCCGACGACTGCACCTTCTGGTACACGAACGAGTACTACAGCAGCGCGAACAACGGCGCCAGCGGCAATTGGCAAACTCGTATCGGCTCGTTCAAATTCCCGTCGTGCGTGGCAGTGACTCCCGATCTGACGATTACCAAGACCCACTCCGGTAACTTCACCCAGGAACAGAATGGCGCTAGTTACACGATTACTGTAACCAATAGCGGGACGGCCCCCACCGGCGGTACGGTGACCGTAACGGAGAACCTACCCGGGGGGCTGACTCTGGCGAACATGTCGGGAACTGGCTGGAGTTGCGTGCAACCTCCGTTCTGTACACGCAGCGACATTCTAGCGGCGGGAGCGAGCTACGCGGCCATCATCGTGACGGTGAATGTAGCGGCGAACGCCTCGTCCCAGGTGACGAATCAGGCAAGTGTTTCAGGCGGCGGGGAAACCAATGCCGGCAACGACTCGGCGAGCGACCCGACCATCATCAACCCTCCGGCCGCGCCGGCCTTCACCATCGCCAAGACGCACACCGGGAACTTCACCCAGGGACAGACCGGGAGCTATACCATTACGGTGGGCAACAGCGGGACCGCGTCCACCAACGGGACTACCGTGACGGTGACGGACACGCTGCCGGGGGACCTGACGGTCACGGCTATGTC
>JBGPKH010000020.1:0-31783 GCA_041485845.1 Bryobacteraceae bacterium | reverse complement strand
CCAGCAGCAGCACCAGCACTAAGCTGCAGAAGTTCCCGCAACACCGCTCGGTTGAAGACGCGGCGAAGAACCGGCGAAAATACCCGACCCGCACCGGCCGCGTCTTCATGCCCTTTGGTGGGCCGCCGCGGCCCATCGGGACCTCCCTTTGGTCACGGCTCGGAAACGCTTGCTGAGCCGCGACCGGAAGGAGCGGCGTTGCCCGCTGTCCCGCCCGCCAATTTCTGCAACTTGACACTAGTGCCGCGCAGGCCCTCATCGTTTCAACCTTTCGAGATCGCGATTGATGGACGCGGCCAGCGCCGTTTGTCCCAGAGCAAGCGCTCGTTCGCGGGCCGTGGCCAGAGTGGTTGCGGCGGCGGAGGAACCGCCCGCGCGCGCTTCGGTTGCCCCGAGCGCGTAAAGATAGGTCGGCTTGGATTCGTCTTCCGCCGCCTCGACGGCTCGTTTGAATTGTTCCATGGCCTCGGGATACCGGCGTTGATTGGCGTAGATGCGGCCCAGGTGATAGCGGGCCAGCGCGAATGAGGGCTGCACCTCGATCGCTCTGCGAAAGTGCTCTGCCGCGCTGGCAAGTTTCCCTTCCTCTTCGAGCAATGTCCCCAGATTGTTGTGCGCCTCGGCATAGCCTGGGTTGATGGCCAGCGCTTGCTCAAAAGCCGCCCGCGCTTCGTCGCGGCGCTTCGATTGATAACAGAGCACTCCGAAACTGTAATGCGCCTCCGAGGCGTTGGGGTTGAGCGCGGTTGCCTCCCGATAGTGTTTCTCGGCTTTAGCCGGGTCGCCCAGGCGGCCATAAAGCGAGATGAGATTCACGTGCGCTTGCGTGAGCTTCGGGTCCAGATCGAGCGCCCTCAACTGAAGATCGGCGGCGGCGGCGAGTTGGCCTTGCGCCTCCAGAGTCACCGCCTCGCTGAGAAGGTTCTCCGGACCTTGGTTGAGAGCCCGGACCGCATCCAGCAGCGGATCGTCCACCGGCGGCGCGGTCGTTTTGAATCGCGGATAATCCGCCATCAAGCGTTGCGCGCCGGCGCTCTGTCCCGTGCGCTGGTAATGCTGCGCGAGGGCGAACATGGCCGCGCCGTACTGCGGAAATGCCGTGAGCGCCTTTTCGTAATACGTGGCGTCGTTGGTAGCACGTCCGTACCCGAACAGCGCGGCGGGATGATCGAGACCGCGAAATACGTCGCGCGCGGCTGCGGAATCTCCTAAAGAGAGCAGGGCCTCGCCCAGCCGCAATTTCGCCGGCAGATAATCGCGCAGGCGGAGCGCCGCACGCAAGGGCTCGACCGCCGCCCAGCCGTCGGAGACGACACCCAGGTAATATTTCCAATCGGAGTTCTTGGGATCGAGCAACGACGCGCGGCGGTAGCACAGGCGTGCGCTGCCCATCTGTTGGTGGGCATGAAGAACCATGCCCAGCCGGCCTACCGCGCCCGCGTTGTCAGGATGAGCCTTGGCATCGGCCAGCGCGGTCTCGACGGTTTGGCGAATTGTGGGAAGAAACGATGTGGTGGAGACATCCGGCAAAGGTGGCAGGGGCTCGATGGAGTGGCAGCCGGTGAGGAGGACAATGACCGCGCCGGTCATGATGTTCTTCATTGCGGAAGCGCTCGTGACCCGATTCCAGCAACCCGTACAACTCCGGTGCTCCAACTGGTCGAAGCGGCCATGGAACTCCCCATGAAAGTCGCGCAGCGCTTGACGGCCGGAGCCCAGCTACCTGGGGCTTCATGGCCGTGAATCTGAGACTGGCATTGGTTACTTTATAGCCCCGAAGGTGAGCCTGTCAATACGGGTAACTGGCCGGCCAGCGAAGATCGTGTCAAGAATTTGCATTGACGCCCAGGCCTGAATATCCGATATTTGAGGTGCGATGCGCAACACAGCCGGGCTCTTAATGCTCCTCATTCCGTCCGCCACCGCGGCCGGCGTGCATGTATGGGAAAAACAGGAAGTGACCTTCACGGCTGCCCAATCCTTCCCGAACCCCTACACCGGCGTCACCGTCTGGGTGGACCTCGCCGGGCCGGGATTCAAAAAGCGCGTCTACGGCTTCTGGGACGGCGAGCGGACCTTCCGCGTCCGCCTGCTGGCCATCGCCCCCGGCGCCTGGACGTGGCGCAGCGGCTCCAATCCGCCCGACCAGGGTCTCGCCGGAAAGAGCGGGTCGTTCACCGCGACCGCCTGGAACGAGGAGGAGCTGCAAAAGAACCCGCTGCGTCGGGGATTCCTGCGCCCCACCGCCAACCACCACGCCCTGGAGCAGGCCGACGGCACACCATTTTTCGTGATCGGCGACACGTGGTACGCGACCGGCACCAACCGCTTCAAATGGTACGACGACGACCAGGCGCGCCCCATGGGAGCGGGCGCCGGCTTCAAAGACTACGTCCGCTACCGTAAAGCGCAGGGCTACAACTGGGTCAACATTATTGCGGCCTTCCCCAACTGGATGACCGATGGGTCTCCGTGGAATGTCACGATGAACGATCCCGAGCGGACCACCGTCCGTTCGGCGTGGCTCGAGTTCGGCACCGGCAGCGCCAAGAACATGGACAACGAGGGCGGCCGGCCGTTCGCCTTCCCCGGTAAGGCGCCCGGTTACGAGAACATGTTTCCGGACGTGGATCGCGTCAACCCGGCCTACTTTCAATACGTGGACCGCAAGATCGACTACCTCAACGACCAGGGCTTCGTGCCGTTCATCGAGGTCTCGCGCCGCGACGCCAGCCTCTTGTGGATGAAGTACTACAAATGGCCGGATTCCTATGCCCGCTTCATTCAGTACATCTGGTCGCGCTATCAGGCCAACAATACCGTGCTGAGCCCCATTCACCTGGACATCATCAGCCAGTCGGTTTCCCCCGACGACTTCCTGCAAGCCATCAAAATGGTCAAGGAGAAGTACGGCCCGCCGCCTTTCGGCACCCTGCTCTCGGCCAACGCCAACCCGTCCACGCTCGAAAACTGGGGCGAGGACTCGTGGGTCACCCTGCACCAGACCGGCAACATGCGGGAGCACAACAACTACTGGTACCTGACCGAGATCTTCCAGCAGCCGAACCCCAAACCGGCGCTCAACGGCGAGCCTTATTACTCCGGCTATGTCGATTCGCGATCGCAGGGTGGCGGCCGCGGCTACCAGTTCGGCGCTCCCGGCGGCACCGACAAAGACGACCAGTTCGTGCGCTCGTCCATGTACGGCAGTTTCCTTTCCGGCGGCCTCGCCGGCCACGTTTACGGAGCGGAAGGCATCTGGGGAGCGGACATCGAAGCCGTGGCGCCCATCAAGATGTGGGACGCTTTCCAGTGGAACTCGGCGGCGCAGATGCGGCACTTGCGCACCTTTGCGCTCTCGCTCGGCAAGCGCTATCGGGACCTGGTCCCCAACGCCGATTTGGTTTCGCCCAACAAGAATCCCAACCTGCGCGCCTACGAAGGGTGGGCCTACTGTGCCCGCACGCCGGACAAGAACATCTTCCTCGCGTATTTCGAGAAAGGATGCCCGCGCAGCCAGGTCCGCGGGGCCAAACTGAACGGCGCGTACCAGGCGGAGTGGTTCGACCCGCGCAACGGTACATGGCAGGATGCCGGCGCCGGTACGGTGCGTTCCAGCGTTATCGGGATCATCATGCTGCCCGATTTTCCTGCGGATAACGATTGGGGGCTGCGCCTGACGTATACCGGTCCGGCGCCTCCGCCCCAGCGTGGCGGCCGCGGAGAATAGCATGTTCTCACACCGTACTCGCAGACAGTTCTTTGCGCAGGCCGGCGCAGGACTGCTGGCCGCCACGCGCCGGCAGGCGAAATCGGCCACCAGCAAGGGTCCCAACGATTTCATCATCGTGGAGGGCCATCGGGATATCTGGGAGTTGAGCGGCCGCACCCGGCTCCGGGAAGCGGCGCAGCACCTGCCAATCGCGAATTTCCTCGTGCCGCGGCTCATCGAGGGCGGCCTCAGCGTGGTCATCATGCCGGCCGGCGGGGATTCGCTCGAAGAGCGGGACGAACAGGAAGAGTTGTTCGAGGGCTCCATGCGCGTCCTCGACATGATCCTCGGCGACATCGAAAAATCGGGGGGCAAGGCGTCGATCATCCGCACGAAGGCCGATGTCCCCTCCAAGCCCAACGCCGGAAGGGTGCAGTTTTTCCTCGATATCGAGGGCGGCGGCTCCATACAGTCGGGCCTTCCCGAACCCGACTTGGTTCCCGAGCGGAACCTGGCGCTCCTGCGGCAGTTCTTCCGGCTCGGCGTGCGCGGCTTGCAGTTGACCCACAACGGCCGCAATCAGCTCGCCGACGGCCGCGGTATCGACAAAATGGGAACCCGGCTGACGCCCTTCGGGGTTGCCGTGGTCCAGGAGATGAACCGTCTCGGCATGATGGTCGGGGTCTCGCACCTCTCGGCCAACGGGGTCTTCCACGCCGCGGAGATTTCGAAACACCCGATCGTCTCCACGCACCAGAATCTCGAGCGGTTCGTGAAAAGCAGGCCGCTCGTCGAGATCATGGACGAGGAGGCGAAGGCCATCGCCAAAACCGGCGGGATCGTGGGCATCCGTTATATCGTCAACGTCACCCCCTACAAGCTGCTGGCCGACGAGGTGGAGTACCTCGCCAAACTGATCGGCGTGGAGCACCTCGGCGTCGGGTGGCTGGGCCACGACAAGGCCAATCCCAACGGCCGCGAAGTCGAGGGGCACACCACCAGGACGTATGCCGGGGTCGAGGCGCAGACCATGCGCGAGCACTGGGACGCCTTCATCAAGATGCTCTCCGAACGCGGCCTCACCGACGACCAGATCGGCTTGATCCTGGGTGGCAACTATCTTCGGATCTGGAAACAGATTCTCCCGGCTCCGTAGAGCCGGCTATCTTGCCGCGTTGCCGCGCGCCGTAGTCAGGTAGATGAAATCGCCGAGCGCGGATGCGATCCCGGCGCCAGGAAGATGCAGCCGTGGCCGATTCCGAGCGGCGGCGGCGCCGTGCGCCACATGGTAGCGGGGCGCAACGGCGAACTGTGGCTGGCGGAAAGCGGCGGGGGCAGGATCGCGCGCGTCCGGACCACGGGCCACGCGGATTGATTGCCACATTCACAGGCAGATCCGCACGGCACGCCGATCGATTTCGCTGCCCACCCGATCCAGCGCTTCGCGCGGCAGCGAGCGCTGAATCTGCTCGAAAAGTTCGCCCTCCTCGCGCCGGATATGGCTGGATAGCAGCACGCAGAACTCCTCCAGCAGCGCCGGCGAGGGCGCGGCTCGCAGGTGCGCGACGAGGGCCTCGATCGCGCGGTGCTCCGCCAGTAATTCGCGAATCAACGGCATCGGCTGGCACGCCGGGAACAGCACCTGCTCCTCGATCTCGAAATGATTGACCAACTCCAGCTCATACCGGTCGATCACCCGGCGCGCCTGCCGAGCTACGTTCTCCGGTGAGGAATCGGAAGCCAGCGATCGCCGCAACAGGACGCACAACGCGAGCCCGTTGTGGTGCTGGTGAGAAAGCGGAATCAAAGTGGGATCGCGCAGCACGGCCTACTGCTAATATAGCTTGGATGCTCCTTCCCAACTCTCGCGGTGGATACTCCTTCCTCAAAGGCGGCGCCTCTTATTCGGCCGGCGCGATCGCCGCCAATGGATTCATCATCGAGCACGTCCGGCTCGCGCGGCCGGTCCCCTGGAAGGCCGGCTTCGAACTGGTGGATGCGCACCTGCGCGCTGCCGGGCGGCCGCGAGCGGCGCTGTGCGCCATCGCGCTGCGGTCGCCAAAGCCTCTCTCCTTCGCCGGCTTCGGCGAGTTCAACTCCGGCTACGTCGGGGTTCTGAAGTCGTGGGAGATTCTGGTCGACGGTGTCAACCCGGTGGCCCGCACCAACATCGCGCCGGAACTCGATCCGCCCGCCGAGCCGTCGCTTTACTCGTTCGCTTACACGACCCCCGCCGAGCGTGCGCCGGTTTCCTTCGCGGTGGCGGGCGCCGGCGAAATCCCCGACGGGACGCTGGATCCGCGGGATGTCGTGCGAGCCGGCGAGACGTCGCCCGACGCGCTGGCGGAGAAGACGCGCTTCGTGCTGGGCCTGATCGAAGGCCGCATACATGGCCTCGGCGCGACCTGGGACGACGTGAACGTCACGAATGTTTACACGGTACACGACGTCGGCGCTTTGCTTGCGGCGGAAATTCTTCCGCGCATCGGTCGCGCCGGCCAGCACGGCGTTACCTTGCACTTCAGCCGTCCGCCCATCGTCTCTATCGAGTACGAAATGGACGTTCGCGGCGGCGCCAGGGAAATGGAACCGTGAGACGTCTCCATAATAAGGTCGCTCTAGTCACCGCCGCCGGCGCGGGAATCGGCCGCGCCACGGCGGAAGCCTTTGCCCGCGAGGGCTGCCGCTTGGTGGCGACCGATCTCGATCCGGCGAAGCTCGAGGGTCTCAAGGGCGAGCTCCTGCCTTTGGATGTCCGATCCACCGAAGCCGTAAGGGCACTGGCCCGTCGCATCGGGCCCATTGATGTCCTCTTCAATTGCGCCGGGTTTGTGCATCACGGATCGGTGTTGGACTGCTCGGAAGAAGACTGGGACTTTTCATTCGACTTGAACGTGAAGTCCATGCACCGAACCATTCAGGCCTTTCTGCCAGGCATGCTGGAGCGGGGCCGCGGATCGATCATCAACATCTCGTCCGGCGCTTCCTCGGTAAGAGGATTGCCCAACCGCTACGTCTATGGCGCAACCAAAGCAGCGGTGATCGGGCTCACCAAAGCGGTGGCGGCCGATTTCATTCGCGCCGGCATCCGATGCAATGCCATCTGCCCCGGCACCGTAGAATCGCCGTCACTCCAAGCGCGCATCGAGGCACAGGCACGACAGAGGGGCCGGCCGGTCGAAGAGATCCGCCAGGAGTTTATCGCGCGCCAACCCATGGGACGCATCGGACTGCCCGAGGAGATCGCTTCGCTGGCCGTCTATCTCGCCTCCGATGAGAGCGCCTACGCTACCGGCGCCATCCACGTGATCGACGGTGGTTTCTCTCTCTGATCGCTGAAAGCTGAATGCTGGCGGCTGAAAGCTTCCTGCGCGCATCCCTCCTCACCCGTGCCACAACCATCGCGCGGTCTGCACATGTTCGTTCAGCGCACGGTCGCCTTCAAACGCCCACGCCAGGGTTTGCGCAAAAGACCAGAGCCGGGCGCGCTCCCGATCGAGCCCCAGATCGCGCGTCAGCCTGTCCAGACGTCCGATCACGCGTTCCCGGCTGTGGCCGAACTCGTAGGCCCGAACGATGGAGGCTACGCTGAACTCGCGCTCCGCCGCGAGAGGCTTGGGATCGATGACCAGCCAGGGTTCGCGCGCGGCTCGCAGCACGTTGTCGCCATGCAGATCCTGATGCACCAGTACCTGCCGGCCCTGGCTGTCCCTGAGAGCCGCCAGTGCACCCAGTGCGGCATCCAGCAATTCCGCTTCAAACGGGCGCCCCGCACGCTCCCACGAGGTCGGCAAAGCCTCTGCCCAGCCGGCCGCCTCCTCGCGCAACGGGACAAAGGGCTCGCCGGCATCCACCCAGAGTCGAGGCAAGAGCTCGCTGAGTACTGCCAGCGCCCTGTCGGGTTCGGCCGTGGAAAGATGGCCGCCGGGCTCGCATCGCTCCAGAAGCAGAGCGTCTTGTGCCGGGTCGCTGTCCAGAAGCTCGACGGCGCCGTGACCATCCCATCGCCGCAGCGCCTCCGCCTCGTACCGGCACTCCCGGTGCGGAAACTGCATCTTGAGCACGGCGGACACCCCGCCTGCGGCAGTCGCCGGGAAGACCACGGAAACGTAGGACTGTTCGTAAGGGCGATCGAGTCGCAACCCCCAGCGATGGACGCAGGCCGCGATGCGGCTGGGAAGCTGCTGCAGCCAATCGCGTCCTTCGGGCGACGCTTCGAGCCATGGGAGACGAGATGGAAGTTCGGTCCTCACCGTACGAAGCCGCGCGCGTTAGCATGCGCCATTCCATCAATCGCGCGCAGCGCCGTCTCCGGCCGCAGTCGCGCCAGAAGAGTCCCCGCCAGGTTTACCCAACGGATCGTTCCCGTCTGGTCCACGAGGAACTCGGCGGGACGGGCGATGTCGCGCCCCTCCTCGCTGCCATGCTCGTGGATCACACCATAGGCTCGAATGGTGTCGGCCCGCGGATCGGACAACAACCGGAACGTATACCCCCGGCTTTGACAGAGTCTTCGCGATTCTTCGGGAGAATCGACGCTGATGGCCACCACCTCCGTGCCGCGCGCGGCAAACTCCGCAAGCCGCTGCTCAAAACTCCGTAACTCGGAGTTGCACAGCGGTCACCAGTAGCCGCGATAGAAAATCAGCAACACCGCGCGCCGGCCTTGGCGCAACCCGGAGAGGGTCACCGGGTTCCCGTCGCTGCCAGTGAGAAGGAAATCCGGCGCCTGCTGACCCACGCGAAGCGCGCTCTTCGCCGAAGGAAGGTCCCGGGCTGCGAAGAAAACACCGAAACAAAACAGCCCGCACAACACCAGGCTCAACACACTCAAAATGATGCCGCTGATTTTACCGCGATACCGGGAGGAGTGAGCGAACGCCCGGTACACGCCGATCCCCAGCATGCACCCCGCGGCCAGAAAGAGTAACAGGTTCGCCCACGGAAAATCGCGCGTGGCCGGAAATCGGGAGAAGAACGGAATGTAGCTGAACGCCGCCAGCAAGGCGGCCGCGAACCCGGACCACACCAGCCAGTTCCAGTTTCGAAGCATAAAGTCTCCCGTGATTGTAGCTCAGGGGGAGCGCGCGATGAGGCTACGGAGCGCAACGCCGTTTGAATCCCCCGCCTCCACGACCGCTTCCATGTTTGGATGAACCTCCGGAATGAAAAGGTGAGGGACCACTGGGCTCCTGCCTCCGCCCACATGAGGATCGCCGCGGGATTGCTTCCGGATGGCCGTCAACCGGCCGGAGGTGACCGTAAAGCAGGCTACGGACGCCAGTTGAGAATCACCGTGGGGTGATTCTCGTCCAGCGACCCCATGGACTCCCGCTCCTGGTGGAAATACAGGAATCGTTTTCCGTCCGGGGTGCCGGAGAAGCTGAACAGCCGCGTGGCGAGGATCTGTTGCGGGACGCCCAACGTCAGATCGGCGCCCCTCACCGTCAGCGGTATGACCGAGAGCTTGCCGAAATCGCTCACGTAGATCTGCCTGCCGTCCCGGCTCCATCCGAACTGCACGGGCTGCGCGCTGACTTGCCAACGGCGTCCCGACGCCGGAAAGCCCTGGAGATACACGCGCGTCGCGCCCGACTCGTCCGACGTGTACGCCACCCATCGGCCATCCGGCGAGAAGCGCGCGGTTGACTCGCTGAATTCCGTCTCCAGGAAAGGAAACGGTTTCCGGTCCCCACCCAGGGGCAATACCCACAGGTCGGGCTTGTCGTTCAGCCCAGGCGTCTGGTACAGCAGGTACCGGCCGTCGGACGACCAATCCAGCGGAAAGGTGTTCTTGTCCGTTTTGAGCAGCACCTCTTCCCGGGCGGCGCCGCTGCTCTCCCGGATCCAGATGCTGGTGCAGCAGCCCTCCCGGTTGGACCCGTAGGCGATGCGGCGTCCGTCCGGCGACCAAACCGGAGCGACGTCGTCTTTCGGATCGGAGGTGAGCCGGGTCGTGGTATTGCCATCGAGATCCACCACCCAGATGTCGCTGGTTTTCAGGTCCGGGTCCAGGCGCGAAACGGCGGCGCGCTTGCCATCCGGTGAAAGGCGTCCGCCGAAGAACTGCCCGGACAGGGAGTCGCCAACCTGCGACTCCTTGCCCGAATTATCCACCCAGTACACCTTTCCGCTGTAAGGCCCCTGGCCTTTTCGAAAGAGGATCGCCCCGCTCCCGGAGACCGAGAAGGCCCCGGTCGCCGTTGAGTTGGAGGAGAGCGGATCCACGACCGTGATCGGAGTGCTCGCCAGTTCCAGCCGCGAGGCATCCAAGGGCTGGGCCACCAACTGGTGGTTGCGGTCGAGGAAAAGATAGCCCGATCCTCTTCCGAATAGCCCCACCGGCGGCATATAGCGCGGATGCGTGGCTTGCCCCATGAGGAGCTTGCGTTGCTTCGCGTGGTCGCCCGGCGGCAGGTCGATGGAACCCACGAAGACGCCGCTGTGGTCGGGCTTCTGGCTATCCACCTGATAGAGGAAGTGCCGGCCGTCGGGCAGCCATTCGGGCGACCGGTGGGCGATTTCCTGGCGCGTTGGATCCAGCGTGGTCACGGGAGTTGCCGCGCCGCCGCTCGCGGACACGCGCGACAATCCGCCGCTCGGTGTGGGGGCGAACACGATATCTCCCTTCGGTGACCAGGCGCCGCCGCGGCCATCCGGAGCATCGCAGATCGTGCGCACCGCGCCAGTCGCGACGTCCACCGCTTTGAGCTTGAACTGCGAGAAGAAGGCAATCGATCGCCCGTCCCCCGACCAAAATGGATTGAACGACTGGTCGGTGCCGGCAAGCACGCGCGATTCCAGCGTGCGGACGTTCTGGATGTACAGGAAACGGTTGCTGCTCGAGACCCAAGTGTTCTGGCCGGATCGTTTCATGGCACTGGCGGGTGCGGCCACCCATTCTCCATCCGGCGACAGGATGGGGATCTGGTACGCCGAGGTGTCGGCCCGCGGCGCCAGAACAAACCGCACGCTCGGAACGGGAGTCGCCAAACGCTGAACGTAGGCTACGGCGAGGGCCACGGCGGCGACGGCCAGCGCTGCCGTGGTCACTTTCCAGACTCGTTCGCGCCGCCCGCGGGACCCGGCCGTGGAGACGTGCAAGTTCGCGTCGGACTGCGATCCGCCCTCGGCGATCCAACGCAACTCGTTGGCCAGGTCGCGCGCACTCTGCCAGCGCTCGTCGGGGTCCTTGGCCAGGCAGGTTCGCACCACCCGATCGAGCGCCGGTGGCACGGCCGGATCCAGTGTTGCCAGGGGCTCCGGCTCGCTGTGCAGGATGGCGCCGATCAACGCCGCCTGCGAGGCGCCGCGGAAGGCCCGCCTGCCGGTGAGCATCTCGTACAGTACTACCCCGAAAGCGAAGACGTCGGTGCGCGCATCGGCTTCCTTGCCTTCGAGCTGTTCCGGCGCCATGTACTGGAAGGTGCCCACAAGGCTGCCTTCGCTGGTCAAGGCTTCGGTCTGCCCCATGACGCGGGTTTCCTCGTTCGGCTGGAGGGCCGCCGGTCCTTGAACTTTGGCCAGCCCGAAATCCAGCAGCTTGGCGCCCGGCCGCGTGAGCATGATGTTGCCGGGCTTGATGTCCCGGTGGACCACTCCACGAGCGTGTGCCTGTGCCAGAGCCTCGGCAATCTGGGTCGCGCAGCGCAGCGCCTGGTCCATCGGCAGCGGAGCCTTGTTCAAGCGAGCGGCCAGCGTCTCGCCCTCCAGGTACTCCATCACCAGGAAGTCGACACCGTCCTGTTGTCCGACGTCGTACAGCCTGCAGATATTCGGATGGCTCAAGCTGGAGATGGTGCGCGCCTCCCGTTCGAAGCGCTGGCGAGCCTCACTCCTCTCCGCGAAGTGTGCGGGCAGGATCTTAACCGCGACCATGCGGTCCAGGCGGGTGTCGCGGCCACGGTACACCTCACCCATGCCCCCGGTCCCGATGTGCGCCAGGATCTCGTAGGGGCCCAGCCGGGTCCCGGTGGTGAGCGGCATAAAGTGTTGAAGATTCTAACACAAACCTGTGTTGCGATGTCCACCAGTCACCAGCCCGTTTCTGATCGGGCATTGGGGAAATCATGTTCGCTTGCCGGCCGGTTCGCGCGAGCCCAATCGTTCTCACATTCTCCCGGCGCCCACCAAGGCAGCACCCGCGGACCTGGCCACTGAGGTTCACATCAAACCGGAACCCGCGGTGCCGCCCGCAGTAGCTACTCATCCCGCAACGCCACGATCGGGTCCACGCCCGCGGCCCTCCGCGCCGGCACATAACACGCCACCAGCGCGGCCATCGCCAGCGCGGCGGAGACCGCGCCGGCGCACGGCTCACCGCCAACGCACCGGCCACTCCGGCGCCGATCCCCGCCAGCGCCACGATCGTGCCTTCCCGCACCTGCGTAGATCCTCGCGGCAACCAGGCCTTGCGGATCTCACCGCGGCATCCGCCTCGCGGACCGCTATGTGACTATCATGTCGGGATCGTCAATCACCGGCGCCGCACCGGCTGGAGCCCCGCTCACAGCCAAGGCCACGAAATACTCGAATGTAAGATCCGGCGCAGGCTGCGGCTGCACCGTGCCCTCGGCGGTATCGATGTTTGCCGACGCGTGATAGGACACGTCATCCAGGGGCGTTTCGTTCTTGAAAAGGATCACGACGGCGCCGTGAGGCGATCTCCATCTCACGGTGTCGTTCGAATCTACCTTGATACTCCGGCCGTCACCATCCGGCTTCCCGTTCTTGATCACGAGGTAGGTCAACGGGTGGCCCGGGGCAGCGGGGTCCGGTCGATTGAACACTCGAATCCGGAAGTGGCTGGGAGGTGGTGGTGCCCCTGCCGCGCGAGCGCGGCGCTTGGATCTCTTCTTGTGCTTCATCAGTGTCGCCATGAATTTCTCCTTTACTTGTTTTAACGAGTGGTTGATGGTTCCGATTGTCTGACTATGCGGTCGTACCGCGGATCCTTTCGCAGTTTGTTGAGTTCCGGCTCCCCGCGAACCTCCTTCGGAGAATACCCGTCGCGAAGCGCCTCTGCGAGCGCCGCGAGTGCCCGGTCGCGGTCGCCCGCCAATTCATAAATCAGCGCCGATTTGAAATGGACCCACGGCTGCTTGGGCGCCAGCCGGCGGGACTCCTCCGCCAACCCCAGAGCTTTGGGTGAGTTCCCGAGCTTGCCCCAGTACACTGCCAGACTCGCCAGCAGACTAGGGTCTGACGGAGTGATCCTGAGCTGCTCTTCGGCTGTCTGGATTGCGCGCCGGTACGTTTCCGGCGCCTTGCCGGCCAGGCCCGGCGCCCACCGGTACGCATCCGCCAGGTTGCCCCAGATCACATAGTCGTTCGAACCGAGTGCCACGGCCTTCTCGTCCATGGAAGCGGCTTCGGCGTAGCGCCCCTGGAAGAAATATAAGGTCCCCAGGTTGAGGTAAGCAAGGTTGGTGGGCTTGATTGCGATCGATCTGTTTAGAGCGCCCTCGGCTTCGGCCTGCCGGTCCATGAAATGGTAGAGCGCGCCGAGGTTGCGATATCCGATGTAATTGTCGGGCGTCAGTTCGAGAACTTTGCGGAACGGAGCTTCCGCCGCGGAATAACGCGCGTACCGCACGTAGAATGCCCCCAGATCCTTGTAACCCAGCCAGTCGTTCGGGTGCATGCCGATGGCGCGTTGGTAGGTGGCTTCGGCTTCCTGTACCTGGCCCGCGGCGGCGTAGGCCTTGGCCATTTCCCGGTATGCGCTCGCGCTGACCCGGTCCAGCTCCAGGGCGCGGCGGAACTCCCGGAAGGCATCGTCGTAGTGCCCCTGGATTGTTTGGATCACCCCGAGATTGATGTGCGCGGCGGAGACGCGGTCGTTTAACTCTATGGCCCGGCCGCCGGCGGCGCGCGCCTGCTCGAGCCACGGCAGGTCGCGCGTCAGTTCGTACTTCCGCAGATAGCCCTCCGCCAGGCCGGCGTAGGCCAAGGCGTAGTTCGGATCCAGCTTGATCGCCTGTTGGAACCGCGGAATGGCGTCCTCGTAGTTCCCCTGATTGTCGAAGCGCTGCAAGTAGCCGCGCCCTTGCAGGTACAGGTCGTAGGCTTGAGGCGTCTTGGTGGATCCCGCGGCCAGGCTCTGTCGCACATCTGGCTGGAGATGGATCTCGAGCAGCTCCGCGACTTGCGCTACCACGCCATCCTGCAGCGCGACCGGGTCCTCCATCTGGGTATCCACCGTGCGCGAGGCCACCTGTAGCACGGTCTTGGTGTCCACTAGATTGGCGGTGAGGCGGATGCGGTCGCCCGAACGCTGCACGCTGCCGGAGATCACCAGGTTGGCGCCAAACATCTGCTGGGCCTGCCGTGCGCCGGTGATGAGTTCCCGGCGGACCTCGCTGGCCGGCACCACCAGGAGCGAGCCGTGAAACTGCTCCAGTTGCGTCAGCATGGTGGTGAGGGTCTCGACCAGCCCGTCGCAGAAGGCCTGGTAGGCGGGGTCGCCGCCCACGTTCGTGAAAGGCAACACAACCACCTGCTTGGCGCGAGGAAGCGTCCGCTGGCTGACGACCAGACCGATACCGCCGAGCAGCGCTGCCAACGCCAGGGCAGCCACGGCCCACCGCCCGAACTGGCGCCGGCCAGAGGTGTGCCCAGCGGAGCGGTGCGGCGGCATGGTCATCGTCGGCTCCGCGCCGGGGTCGGTGGAGACGATGCCCAGTTCGGTGCGCAGAGGCCGAAGGTCCACCAGCAGCTCCTCCATGGACTGATAGCGGCCCTCCGGCTTCTTCTCCAGGCAAACGCGGATCACCTGGCGGAGCGGCTCCGGCAGATCGGCGCGCACCTCCTCCGGCGGCCGTGGAGACGCGTGTACGATCTGGTAGATCACGGCCGAATTGTTATCCCCCCGGAACGGCAGCTCGCCCGTCGAAAGCTCGTACAGCACCACCCCGAACGAAAAGATGTCCGAACGGAAGTCGGCGTCCTCGCCTTCGGCCTGCTCGGGAGACATGTAGGCTGGCGTTCCGAACGCGGAACCGGCTAGCGTGATGCGCGAGCTGTCGCGAAACTTGGCCAAACCGAAATCCGTGATCTTGACCGTGCCCTCGGTGTTCAGGATCGCATTCGAGGTCTTGACGTCCCGGTGCACGATTCCGCTCCGGTGGGCGTGCGCGAGGCCGCAAGCCATCTGCCAGGCGTAGCCCACCACCTGCTCCACCGGGAGCTTCCGGCCGATCGCGAAATTCTGCTGGACCTTTGCTCGCAGCGTTCCGCCCCCAAGGTATTCCAGAACCAGGAACGGCCCTTCCTCGCTCTCTTCCACGTCATAGATGGTGGCGATATTCGGATGATTCAGAGCCGAAATGGCGCGCGCCTCCTGGAGAAAACGGGCGTGCGCGGAGGTCGAGTCCAGCAGCGACGACGCCAGGAATTTCAGCGCCACGAACCGGTTCAGTTTGAGATCGCGGGCCTTGTAGACCTGACCCATGCCGCCCTCTCCGAGTTTTTGGAGGATCTCGTAGTGGGAGACTCTTTGTCCAACCATCAAGCAACACTCCATGAAAACTGGACACCGGGAGCAGTCGACCAAGGCGACGCTTCGCTTCGGAAATTCAAAGGGTAGACAACGGAACTGCCCTTATCGAGTCTAGCTCCGGCAGCCTCATTTTGAACTTGACGGCGGAAACGGCTGTCTGAATTCCAGTGGTACTGGGTACTAGGACTAGGGATCGGCCACTCACGGCGCCACTGGTGAGGAACCCGACAATAAGCCGATCGCCCCAAATAACATCCCTTCGATCCGCTTAGGGGAGCGATTATATCACGGATGGCAAGTGTTGGGAAGGGGTATGTCAGTGTATCGCCATCGATTACCGCAGGTTTGGATTTGACTGAGGGGCGGAGAGAATCCAGATGGCGCCACTGACTCGCCGCCACTCCGGCCGGCGCCACACGACCACGTGAGGTGCGGCCTTCCGAGGCTTGTCCGCTGGGTGGCCGCTGGGCCGCGTCGCAGTGAGCGCCGGCGCCGCGGTCCAGGATCTTCTCGGTCGGCAGACAGCGAGGCTTCCTTCATTTTGAGAACTTTTCCCCTCCTCCGATACTGTAGAACCGTTGAATCCACTTGTCCTTGCTGATCTGTTGTACCATTCGCCTTCAGTTCGAATGCAGCTACCGGAGCGTCGTCCGGTGAATGGCTGGGCTATATGATTTTGTTATGGTGGCGGATACCTCGGTTGTCGGTTGAAGCCGGCCAAATATGATGCGCGTTAACGCTGCAAAGAAGCTGAGGCGGTACTGGGATATCCGCGCCGTTGACGCGTTGATCGGAGCGCTGAACGATGACAAAAGTCTCGTGCGAGAGCACGCCGCTGAATCCCTCGGACAACTAAAAGCGGAGAATGCGGTCGAGCCGTTGATCGCTCAACTTCGGAATTGCGGTTAAGGCGTTGGGAGTGCTCGGCGGTAGCCGGGCCGCGACAGCGCTTGTAGCGACTCTGCCTGGAAACCTGTCGTCGGATGGCCGTAAAGCGATACAAGTTGCTCTGGGGCAAATTGGCGGCCTTAAGCAATCGAGAAAGATGCAAAGTCCAAGAGATAATTCACCTACACGAATAGTCTGATGCTCGGCCCACTTGTCGTCCCCCAAGTTCCGGTTTGTCATCAATCGAAGCGGAGGCTGAGTCAACCGAGAGCGCATTACATTACTGCGTCAATGTTCTTGACCACAACGTAGAAACCGCCAGCGGCCTGGTTTCTGGCTCTAACCTGGCTCTGGAGTATGTGTATCGGGCTTTACGTCGACCACCCGTCTTGCGTCGAAAGGGATGTCTGGCCGCCCTACTAGCACTAGCAAGCTGGCAGTTGTTTTCGAGGCGCTCGCTGCCGCGAACGTTTTTCCTTCTGGATCAGGCTCCGGGCGGGCGATTGCCGCCGTAGCGTGAGGTGGTCCGAGGTATGCAGTCGGAAACACCGGTAGTCCCTCCCTGCCCCTCCCTGCCCCTGACCGTTTTGCACCGGTGTATCCTGAACGGTAAGAGTGGTGCTTTGCTCGAAATGAATTGGGGCTCCCATGTGCGGATGGCAATCGGCTGCGTGCTGTTCTGCGCTGCGCTGGAAGCGCAGGTGACGGTCGCGGGTCGAGTGGTGGACGATACCGGAGCGGGCATCGCCGGGGCGCGCATCGAGATGCGGCCCGCGGCGGGAGGCGCACTCGGCGTAGCTTCGTCCGACCAGGCGGGCAAATTCAACCTCAACCTGCGAGCCACCGGGGAATATGCCATTCGCGCCGAGCGGCTGGGCTTCTACTTGTATCAGGGCCGTCAGTCATTGAGCGGCGGCAATACCGAGCTCACCATCGCGTTGAATCACTTGCAGGAATTCTCCGACAGAATCGATGTAACGTACTCGCCGCCCGCCATCGATCCGCAACAACCGGCCGACCGCAAGGAACTCGACCACACGGAGATTCAGGCGATCCCGTACCCCGCGCCGCAGGATTATCGCAACGCCTTGCCCTTGATCGACGGCGTGGTTCAGGACAACCTCGGCCGCGCGCACTTCAACGGCGGCGACACCAACCAGACGAACTACACACTGGACGGATTCAACATTTCGGACCCGGTCAACGGCCGGCTGGAAACGCGCGTCAACATCGAGACCATCCAGTCCATGAGCGTGCAGACGTCCCGCTTCTCCGCCGAAAACGGACGCGGTTCGGCCGGCGTGCTCGACCTGCAAACCAAGATGGGCGACGACCGCCTGCGCTTCGGCGGCACCAACTTCATTCCCAGCATCTCTACCGATGGCGGCCTCCACATGAACAAGTGGACACCGCGCCTGGAGTTATCCGGACCCCTGGCGAAAGGCCGCGCCTGGTTCCATAACGGCTTCGATGCTTTTTACAGCAACGACGTGGTCCAGGGGCTTCCTCATGGCCAGAACCACACCAGTGGGCTCACCACCAGCGACTTGAGCCGCTTCCAGGTGAACCTCACGCCGGCCAACATTCTCACCGGGAGTTTCCTGTTCAACCTGAGCGATACCACCCGGTCCGGACTGAGCTTCCTGAACCCCGTGGAAGCCACTACGGATCGCCGCCAGATGCTCTTCATGAGCACGCTTCGCGACCAGGCATACCTGGGCGGAGCGCTGCTGGATGTGGGCTTCGCCGATTTGCGCGGTAACGTGCGCAACGCGCCGCAGGGGGATCAACTTTTCGAGATCACGCCTTTCGGCAATCGCGGGAACTACTTCTCGAATCTCGACCGCCACTTTTACCGGCAGCAGTGGATCGCCAACCTGTTCCTGCCGACGCGGCATCTGCTGGGCTCTCACCAGTTGAAATTCGGAATCGACTTCGAACGCGAAGCCTTCCATCAGAAGATCGACCGCCACGCCTACCAGATTCTGCGCGACGACAACTCGGTGGCGCGCTACGTGACCTTTGACGGCAGCCCCTTTCAGGCGCGCAAGAATTTTGAAGGCGCGCAGTACGTTCAGGACGCGTGGGCGCCTGGTGACGGCCTGATCGTGGAAGCGGGTCTTCGCGTGGAGTGGAACGAGATCGTGCGCGATTTGGAAATTGCGCCGCGGCTCGCCGTGGCGTGGGCGCCGCGAACCCTTCGCGACACCAAGTTCTCCGCCGGCTGGGGCGTGTACCACGACGCCATCAGCCTCGGCACCATCGCGCGCCAGCCGGATCAGGTCAGCCTGTCGACATTCTATATGCCGGGGGGCGCGCCCCAGGGCCCAATCGCGACCTCTTTCCTGGTGAACGACCAATCGCTGCAGACGCCGTACTACCACAGCGCGAGCTTCACAGTGGAGCGCAAGCTGCCGCATGAATTCTATCTGAAATCCGGCTACACGCGGAGGGTGGGAAATCGCGGCTTCACGTTTCTCCCACCGCCGTTTCTGCCGGTGACGATGCTTTCCGAAGCGGCCAATTTCCAACTGGTCAACATACGGCGCGAGCGCTACGATGCCGTGGATGTGTCCTTGCGGCATACCTTCGCGGGAAAGTTCGAGTGGTTCGCGGGCTATACCCGATCGAGTGCGCGCTCCAACGCGGCGCTGGAGTACAGCCTCGAGACGCCCATCTTCGGTCCCCAGGGACGGGGGCCTTTCCCGTGGGACACTCCCAATCGCTTTCACATGTGGGGGTGGGCGCCCCTTCCCACACGCTTGCTGCCGGATTGGCTTCGGTTTCTCACGCGCAACACCACCGCCGCTTATCTGCTGGAATACCGCACGGGCTTCCCATTCCAGGTGGTGGATGAAGAAGGCGTTCTGGTGGGGCATCCCAATTCCACTCGTCTTCCCGACTACTTCAACATCAACCTGCACCTGGAGCGGCAGTTTCGTGCGCTGCACTATTTGTGGGCCTGGCGCTTCGGTTTCAATAATCTCACCAACAACGGGAATCCCAACGTCGTGAACAATGTGATCGGCACTCCACAATTCCTGACGTACGGACGAGGACAGGTTCGCGCTTTCAGCGTGCGATTACGCCTGCTCGGCCGTAAGTAATCCTGCAAGCTCCCCATCTCCGCCCAAAGCCACGGCTCGCCGCCGGCGCGGAGAAGGCTGCCGGTGGCAAGACCGGCGATGCTGCCGATACGTTACGATTATATTGGATGGCATCCCCGCCCATTCCGCCGTCGCTGGAGCACCTGGTTACCCGTCCGTTCTCCTTCTATCCGCCCATCATCAACGTGGAGCACAACGAGTGGCTCTTCCGGAAAGCCACGTGGTCGGAGATCCTGGTGGTCAATTGCAAGAGCGGGGCGGAGATCTGGATTTCGCGCCGCTTCGTGGGTGAAGTCTCGCGCATTGACGACCCGGTGCTGATCGTCGGCTTGAACCGGGAGCTGGAGTATGACGGCGGGGCGGTCTGGCCGTACCAGCGGCGCGTCATCGAGATGCCTGTCGCCGTCGGCGGCGGTTCAATCGTGCCGTCGCCGCGCACGCAGGAACGCAGCGCTCCGGCGCCGATTGTGGGCATCCGCCTGGAATCCAACGACCGGCGGATCGTCAAACTGATCGGCGGCGCCATGGCGGTGGGAATTCTGCTGTGCATCTTTGCTCTCAACATCAATAAAGTTGGCGAGATCCGACAGCGCACCGCCGTCTTTACCGCCAAAGACCAGCAGTTCCTGGAACTCTCCGGCCGCGACAATTACCTGACCGTCGTCCAGAAGCTCGGGGCCCCCGCCTCCGACCGCTGGCAGAGCGAGACCAACACGATCCAGGTGCGGGCGCTGGGCTATCCGGATCGAAAATACACTGCGATCCTGATGGGCACCGATCGCCGCACTGCCGCCTACATCGGGACCATGGACGAAAACTGGAAGCCCATCCATTCGGTGGAACTGCACTCCGGCGGGACCACCTCCCCCCTGTTGCGCAACCTGAAACGTTTTTAGCTCCCGCCTCCAGATCGAACCAGAACCCGCGCTGCCGCCCTTCTGTCTTCTGAATCCCGACTCCTGACTCCCTTCCGGTTTTTAGTAGACTTTAGGGCGTGAAGATCTTGGGTCATCTCGTCTGGGCCGCTATCGCCGTGGCGGCCGCATTCTGTCTGGGCGGCATCGCTCTCAGCCGCGGGGAGCACATCAACAGCATCTGGCTGGTGGTGGCTGCGGCTTGCACCTACGCCACGGGCTATCGCTTCTACGCCAGGTTCATTGCGGCCCGGGTGATGACGCTGAACGACCAGCGCGCCACACCTGCGGAGCGCCTGCGCAACGGGCACGATTTCGAGCCCACCAATAAGTGGATCGTCTTCGGCCACCACTTCGCCGCCATCGCCGGTCCGGGACCGCTGGTGGGACCGGTCCTCGCGGCGCAGTTCGGCTATCTGCCCGGGACGCTCTGGATCATCATCGGCGCGGTGTTCGGCGGCGCGGTGCAGGACTTCGTGATTCTGTTCGCTTCCATGCGCCGCGATGGCAAGTCGCTGGGCCAGATGGCGCGCGAGGAGATCGGCAAGATCGGCGGCTTCACCGCGCTGCTCACCGTGCTGCTGATTATGGTGATCCTGCTCGCGGTGGTGGCGCTGGTAGTGGTGAACGCGCTGCGCGGAAGCGCGTGGGGCGCCTTCACCATCGCGGCCACCATGCCCATCGCGTTGTTCATGGGCGTGTACCTGCGCTACTGGCGCCCGGGCAAGGTGTTGGAATGCTCCGCCATCGGATTCGTCCTCGTGATGTCCAGCATCTTCGCCGGCCGTGCGGTGGCCGAATCTGCCAGCCTCGCGCCGGTCTTCACGCTGAGCGCGATGACCATTGCGTTCAGCATTATCGTCTACGGGTTCCTGGCTAGCTCGCTGCCCGTGTGGCTGCTGCTGGCGCCGCGCGACTACTTGAGCACGTTCGTGAAGCTGGGGGTGGTGCTGATGTTGGGAGTGGGGATTCTCTTCGTGCGTCCCGAACTGCAGCTTCCGGCCTTCACGCGATTTGTGGACGGCACCGGGCCGATTTTCGCGGGTAAAGTCTTCCCGTTCTGCTTCATCACCATCGCCTGCGGCGCGATCTCGGGATTCCACTCGCTGATCTCATCCGGCACCACTCCGAAGATGATCGCCAAGGAGTCGCATGCGTTCCCGGTGGGCTATGGCTCGATGCTGCTCGAGAGCTTCGTCGCCATCATGGCGATGGTCGCCTCCTGCGTGCTCCAGCCGGGCGTGTACTTCGCAGTGAACTCGCCCGCCGGAGTGGTAGGCGCGACGCCGGCGGCCGCGGTGGCGACCATCTCGGGATGGGGCTTTCCGGTAAGCGTGGCCGACATGTCGTCGCTGGCACGCGATGTCGGCGAGCAGACGCTGTTCTCCCGTACGGGCGGGGCGCCTTCGCTGGCGCTGGGGATGGCGCATATTTTCGCGCGCGGCGGCGGAGGCCAGGCGGTCATCGGCTTCTGGTACCACTTCGCCATCATGTTCGAGGCGCTGTTCATCCTCACCATCATCGACGCCGGGACTCGTGTGGGCCGCTTCATGCTCCAGGATCTCCTGGGGCATATTTCGGCGCCGCTCGGGCGAACCAGTTGGATGCCGGGCGTGATCGGCACCAGCGCGTGCATCGTCGCCGCGTGGGGATATTTCCTGGTTCAGGGCGTGCGCGACCCGCTGGGCGGGATCAACTCGCTGTGGCCGATCTTCGGGATCTCCAACCAGTTGCTGGCGGGCATCGCGCTGTGCGTGGCCACGACGATCCTGCTCAAGATGCACGGCGCGAAGTACATGTGGATCACGTGCGTTCCGCTGGCCTGGCTGATGACGGTCACTTTCACCGCCGCATGGCAGAAGATCTTTTCTCCGCTTCCCGCCCTTGGTTTCCTGGCGCAGGCGGACAAGCTGGAGGCGAGCTTGAGTACGGTTACCGCGTCTAACTTGGCCGCCACGCAAACCCTGATTTTCAATGCGCGGCTGGATGCGGTGGTGTGCGGCGTCTTCATGGTGCTGGTGGCGACCATCCTGCTGGATTCGATCCGCGTGTGGATCGGGATCCTGCGCGGCACTCGCGAGGCGCCGGTGCGCGAAGCGCCGTTCGTGCTCTCACAACTGCGGGCGGAGGAGCTATGAAGCGCCTGGGAAAGCTGGTATGGGCGCTCCTGCGCGAACTGGCCGACGAAAACGCGTATCAGCGTCACTTGGAAGTCCACGGCCGCGCGCACTCGGGTGAGGAATGGCGGCGGTTCTCCGAAGAGAGGTTGCGCGCGAAATACGCGCGGGCGAAGTGTTGCTAATGGCCGAAGTGCGTGACTCAGTAAGACGTTGCGAATCGCAGCGGTGGCATCCGAGCCGCGACCGTAGGGAGCTCCCGATGGGCCGCGGCGGCCCACCAAAGGGCATGAAGACGCGGCCGGTGCGGGCTGGGTATTTTCGCCGGTTCTCCGCCGCGTCTTCAACCGAGCGGATCCCCGCTTTTTGGCGTACTCCTCGCGCAGACGGCCCAGCACGCGACTGAGCAGCTCCAGCGCCCATTGTTTTTCGAACAGGGCCTCCGGCGTGAGCTCATGAAAGGGCTCCTAGCGATAGCGTTCCTCGCCGGCCTGAAAGTCCAGGGAAAGAGTAGCGGCCAGGCCGCCCCGCTTCACCGCGTGCGCACGATCCCACTCGTTCGCCAGAAAGTGCTCCACCGACGCCCGCAGGTACCAGCGGAATCGGCCGCGTTCGCGCCGGGCCTCGGAAATCGCGCCATGTTGCAGAATGTGAGCGAAGAACTCCTGAGTCAGATCCTCGGCGTCTTCACGCGAATGGCCCCTTCGGCGGATGAGGGCGTAGATCGGATACCAGTAGGCGTAACATAGCCTGCTCAGGGCATCCTCGGAGCCGGACGATTTCACGCCGGCAGCCGCGATGACTGTCCATGAGGTGGTCGGAAACAACGGACCTCCCGGCTGTCGATTATTATGTGCTAAAAAGGACTCTATATCCCGATTTGAGATGAGAAGTAACTTGCGGGAGGTACTAATGGAGAATCAAGCGACACCAGGCGGTCACCTGCCGCGCGGCCGTTTTTTGGGACTCCCCGGTACCGGGATGGGCTGGTGGCCCTGGGTCTGGGCCTGGCCTTCTTTGCTATTCTGGCGCTGTTCTATACTCTGGTCGGTGCCGGCCAGCGCGGCGGCGGGACGTTCTTTTCCAATCCCCTGTTAGCCATATCATTACTTGCGGCTGCGACCTCGGCTATTGTCGCAGGCACAATTGGCGCCATTGCCATCGTGGGCAAACGGGAACGCTCGGCTCTGCTGTTTCTAGTGGTCTTGATCGGGGGGGCTCGTTCTTTTGTTTGTGATCGGAGAGGTAACCGGCGGATAGAGGGCGAGGATTGCCTCGCCCCGGCTTTAGACCTTCTCCGGCACCACGAACGGCTTGCGATACGCGCGCGTAAGGAGCTTGTTGGCCTCGGCGTCGCCGATGCACGTCATGGTTTTCGAATCGAAGTGCAGCGTGCGGCCCACGCGGTACGAAACGTTGGCGAGATGCACCAGCACCGTGGAAGCGGCGCCTTCTTCGATCTCCGCGTTGAGCGATTCGCGTTTCCGGCTGCGCACCGCTTCGATGAAGTTCAGGAAGTGGTCGCCGCCCGCGTTCTTCGCCGGACCAGGCGTCTGCTCTCTGCCCAGCCACGACTTGTAGGACGAGTAGCTGTCCACTGCCAGGAAGCCCTTCGACCCGTAGAACAGATTGCCGATGCTGTCTGAATTCACACGCGGGCCGCGACCCGCGGCTTGTGGCGGGGCATCGGAATCAGGCGGTGGTGGTGGAGCGGCCGCTTGCTGGCGTCTGGCGACTGGCGGAGCGACCGAGGCTTCGCCATTCGTCATCCAGTGCCGGACTTCGAACTGCAGCATCTTGTGCCTGCCGTTCTCGTTGAACTCGAAATTGGCGCTGATGGTGTTGGGCGTCTCCTGGTCGTCATCGAACATGAAATGGCCGCCGATGGCGCTGACCTTGGTCGGGTACTTCACGCCCAGACCCCAGCGCGCAATGTCCATCTCGTGAATGCCCTGGTTGCCGATGTCGCCGTTGCCGGTGTCCCAGAACCAGTGCCAGTTGTAGTGGAAACGATTTCGCGTGAACTGGTGCATCGGCGAAGGACCGGTCCACAGATCGTAGTCCACGCCGGCGGGCACCGGCTCCACCGGTTTGCGGCCGATGGTGCCGCGCCACTTGAAGCACAGGCCGCGCGAGAGATAGACGTCGCCGATCAGGCCGTCGCGCACCTGCTGCATGGCTTCCTGCACCGCCTTGGAGGAGCGGATCTGGCTGCCCTGCTGCACGATCTTGTCGTACTTGCGCGCTGCCGCCACAATCTGCCTGGCCTCGAAGACGTTATGTGAGCACGGCTTCTCGACGTACACGTCCTTGCCGGCCTGCATGCCCCAAATGGCCATCAGGGTGTGCCAGTGATTGGGCGAGGAGATCGAAATGGCGTCGATCGTCTTGTCCTCCAGCAGCTTCCGGATATCTTTATAGGTTTGGGGCTTGGGCTTGTTGAGCCTGCTGAACTGGCCCAGGCTTTTGGCGATCTGGGCATCGTCGGGGTCGCAAATGGCAACGACCTCCACGTTGGGCAGCCGGCTATAGCCGCCGACGTGGGACCCGCTGCGCCCGCCCATTCCGACGCAGGCCACACGAACGGTATCGCTGGGACTGCCGAACGTGCTCTGCGCGGCGCCGAGGGCCGCGGCCGAGCTCATCAAAAAGTGTCTTCGATCCATTGAGAAGGTGCTCCTGTGAATAGAGTAACAGTATGGCGTTGCCAGTTCGCCTCGCGTTACCGCTATTTGGGATCTAAATTACCACATTGCGCGGCTCTCCGCCGAGGAAGGCCGCAAGATTGGCGACTGCGGCGTCCATCAGGCGCGACCGCGCCTCCTTGGTCGCCCAGGCGATGTGCGGTGTCACCAGGCAGTTGCGGGCCGAGAGCAGCGGATTGTTTTCCGCGGGAGGCTCCACCGACAGCACGTCCAGGCCCGCTCCAGCCAGTCGCCCGGCGTTGAGCGAATCGGCCAGATCCCGATCCACCACCAGCGGACCGCGCGAGGTATTGATGAGGAACGCGGTGGGCTTCATGAGCGCCAGGCTCGCCGCGTTGATCGTGCCGCGGGTCTCGGGGAACAGCGGGGAGTGGAGGCTCACCACGTCGGATTCGCGCAGCACTTCCTCGACGCTCGCCCAGCGGAAACCGGGGTACGCGGGCTCGTCGCCGCGATACGTATCGTTGGCGATCACCCGCATTCCCATGGCATCGGCGATGCACCCGGTCTGCCGCCCGATACGGCCGAAGCCGACGATCCCCATGGTCTTTCCGGCAAGCTCGACGAGTGGCGTTTTCCAGAAGCTCCAGTCGGGGCTGCGCGCCCACTCGCCGGCGCGCACGGCATCGGCATGCAGCTTCACGTTGTGACACAACTCCAGCAGCAGGGCGAAGACCAATTGCGCGACCGAAGCCGTTCCGTAGGTGGGGATGTTGGACACTACGATGCCCCGTTCGCGCGCGGCGTCGGCGTCGACGATGTTGTAGCCGGTGGCGAGGACGCCGATGTACTTCAGGTCCGGCAATTGGCGCAAAACATATCCGGGCATTTGCGTTTTATTCGTCAGGACCATTGCGGCGCCGGCGGCGCGGGCGGCCACTTCATCCACGCGCGTGCGGTCGAACACCTCCACCTCGCCGAACCGGCGCAGGGCGTCCCAGGAGAGGTCGCCGGGATTCAGGCAGTATCCATCGAGTACGGTAATTTTCATTTACAGGTCTTCCTGCAAGGCGGCACGGACTTCCGCCGGACACTCGTTCAGGTAAAAGTGGCCTCCGGGGAAGAGCCGCATGCGAAACGATGCCGTGGTCTGCTCCGCCCAGGCTTCCAGATGCTCGGGGCGTATGTTCGGGTCCGCGGCGCCGCCGTAAGCTCGTATGGGACACGGGAGCGGCGCTTCCGCCGCATAGACATAGTTCCGATAGAGCTTCGCATCCGCCTTCAGGGCGGGCAGAATGGCGCGCATCAGGGCGGGGTCGTCGAGGACGTCGGCAGGGATGCCTTGCAAGCGGCGCAATTCGTCGAGCAGTTGCTGGTCTTCGGGCGCGGCTGGAGGGACGTGATTGCGGCGATACTGCGGCGCGCGCGCCGCCGAGGCGATCAGCACGCGGGGAAGCGATTGACCGCGCCGGCGCAGGAGGCGCGACAGCTCGAACGCCACCACGGCTCCCATGCTGTGGCCGAAAAAGGCGAAGGGCTGGGCCAGGTAGGGCTCGATGGCGTTGGCCAGGGCCTCGACGAGAGCGGCCATGCGTTCGAAGGGCGCTTCGGCGAGGCGCGATTCGCGTCCCGGCAGGCGCACGGGGATGCGCGGGATCGCGATTTCACAACCGGCCGCAGTGCCTCCACCGGCGTGCGGAAACCAGAAGAGGCGGGGGCCGTCGGTGGAATCGGCGCCGGGGAACCAGGCTGACGAGGGCGCTCGTTTGCGCAGCCGGAGGGCCAGGAGACGGCGCTTTTCGGGGGAAAGACCGCTTCCTGACGGTCGCGGCTCGGATGGACCTGGAAGACCCGCGCTACCGGGCCGCGACCGTGAGGAAGCGGTGGCCTCGAGCACTCTTTCAAACGGCTCGACGCTCAACTGCGCGGCGTACGACAGCGCGGCCGCGCGCGAAGCCTGCGAGATCTCCTCGTAATGCGCGCGGTCCGTTAAGAGCCTTTGCAACGCCTCGCGCCACGGCGCGATGTCCTGCGGAGGCACCTCGGCCACCGGCACCATCTGCTCGTCCAGGCGGGTCTGGAACTTCGCGATCGGCCGGACCGGCAGCAGGTACGGCACGCCCATCTTCGCTTCGGGAATGCCGCCCACGTTGGCGGCCATCACCGGAACGCCGCGCAGCATGGCTTCCAGCACGATCCGCGACCGTGCCTCGGCCCACAGCGACGGCGCCAGCAGCACGCGAGTGCGGGCCAGCAGCACGTCGATATCGTCTACGGGATCGAGCAGCCGCACGTTGGGCCGCGCGCGGAGAGCGGCGCGGTCCCGCTCGTTGGCGCCCCAGGTCGGCACGGCCGCGAACGCCGTTTCGGGGAACGCCTCGGCGAGCGCCAGGAAGATCGAAATGCCTTTCACGGCGCAGGGGTTCACCAGGGTGACGAACTCGTTGGTGAATCGGCCCAACGCCGGCCAGTCTCCCGGCTCGAGCAGCGAGATCGGCACGTGTACCGCGTCGATGCCCGCGTACTTGCGGAAGTAGCCGGCGACGTACTGACTCACTCCCACCACGCGATCGACCGAACGGAGGCGTTCCGTTTTAGCCTCGCTGGGGAAGGCGCAATCGGGGCCGAATGGCACGGCGAGGGTGGCGCGCGCCAGGTAGACCACGCGCGCGTTGACCGCGTGCAGCGCGGCTTCCAGCAGGACTTGCGCCGGGTCGTCGGTAGAGGCCAGAATCACTTCCGGGCGGAAGGTTTTGGTCTGGGCCACCAGGTACGCGCGGAGATTGGTATGGGTCACGACGTGTACGTCCACGCCGGCGCGGCGGAAGGTCACGACCCCACTGTCCGCCGATTCGGGCGTCACCCCGCGGCCCGCCAGGTCCGCCAGGTAGCGCTCGTGTTCCCGCTCGCCGAAGACGCTGATGCGCGCCACCACGCGGCAGGCGTGGCCGCGCGCGGCGAGAGCCTCCATCAGCAGGCGGTTGGATTTGTCGCCGCCGCCGTGGGACGGATAGTACTGCGAGTTTTGAGCGAGCAGGATACGCATTCAATGAGCGATCCTGCGCTTGTGAACACGCTGCAACAGTAACGCGCGCTTCTCGGGCGACAGCGTTTCGATGGTCGCCCGCTCCGCGTGAACGGCGACGCCGGGGCGCAGCCCGAGGAGGAAACGCTCGAGATCGCCGGCATCGAGGCCGCTCACAAAACGCCGGGCCGCTTCCCGCGAGGACGCCGACTCGCGCTGGTAGGCGCGCCGGTCTTCCAGCAGTTCTTCGATCGCCGCCACCCATGGCGCCGAGTCGTTTTCCCGGACTACCGGCCGGGGCATGGCGTGCTCGTCGAACACCGGCTGGTAGCGCTCGATGATGTGGACGGGGATTATGTACCCGGTGCCGCGCTTGGCCTCCACCAGGCCGCCCGAGTCGCTGGCCACCACCGGGATACCGCGCAGCATGCTCTCCATCACGATCAGGCCGAAGCCCTCGTACCACAGCGACGGCATCAGCAGCACACACGTCCGCGCCAGCACATCGTCGATGTTCCGGGCATTCGGGAGGAAACGCACGTTGGGCAGGCGGTGGAGCGCGCGGCGGTCCTCCGCGGTGGTGCCCCAGCCCGGGACCACGCCGAATTGGTGCGCGGGAAGCCGCTGGGCCACCTGGAGAAAGATGGAGATGCCCTTCACCGCGCAGGGGTTGATCATGGCGATCAGGCACCGGTCGTAATTGTCGTAGTGGGCGAAGGGGCCCGGGCCGTAGATCGGCGGATGAATCACGGCAGCGGGGCGTGCCAGGGCGCGTTCGATGTACTCCGCCATGTGGCGCCCGATGGCCACGATGCCGGCGGACTGCGCCACCAGGCCGGCGGTGTGGCGGTCCGGGTTCCAACTGGCCGGTCCGAAAGGAAAGAACTGCGGCGTATGGGCCAGGTAGACCACGCGCCCTTCGGCCGAATGGTGCGCCTCACGCAGCAGGGCGTGGCCCAGATCTTCGGACGAGACCAGCACCCAGTCCGGCTGGTAGTGACCGATCTGCTGGCGCAGCACCTGAACGCGGCGCGTGGGCTCCTCCACCGTCAGGATGCCGATGGTCTGGTGGTGTTGCAGCTCGGCTCCCTCGCCCGAGGCGCCGCACACAATGCGGCACTCGTGCCCGGACTGCGCGAGGTGATTCAGCCACAGCAGGTTGCTGCGCGTGGCGCCGCCGCGCGGGGGCGCATACGAGGCATTGGCCGCCAGCAGGATGCGCATCGGCTATTCGGTTTCCTGCTCTTCGGCGAGCAACGCGCGCACCTCGGCGTCGGAGAGTCCTTCCAGTTCGCGGAGCAGATCCTGATAGTCCGCGCCCGATTGTTCGATCTCCTTCAGCTCGACGGCTTTGGCCAGTTCGGCGACGGTGAACTCGCCGCTGTACACCACTTCGAGCGAAAGTTCGACGCCGTAGATCTGGCGGACGCGCGACAGCAGTTGCACCGCGAGGAGAGAATGGCCGCCGAGCTCGAAGAAGTTATCGTGGATGCCCACGGCGGGCAGATTCAGCAGGCCGGCGCAGAGTTCCATAAGGTCGCGCTCGAGCGGGGTGCGGGGGGGATCGGAGACTGCGTGGCCGTGCGACGTGCGCCGCGTTGCAGCGCGAATGCGGTCGAGGATCACGGCGGGATCGCGGAGATCGGTGGCGATCTTCGCGTAGTTCGTGGGACCGGCCTCCTGGCCTGTCCTCTTTCCTATATAGACAGCCTCCGTCTGGACAGGCCGGGAGGCCTGTCCTACCTTGTACCTCACCGCGGCGGCGGCTTCGGCGGGGAGCCGGAAAGTACCGTCGGGGTCGGGGGGCGCAAGGGATTGCAGGAACAGCATCGCGGGCTGATTGCGCTTTGAGGGTACCAACGGAATGTCCACGCGCGCCAAGCCCCGCTCTATGGCGATCTCTCCCAGGCGCGCCACCATCCGGTGTTCCACGCCGCGTCCCAGCGCGCGGCAGCTCAACAGAAATGTGTCGACCAACAGGACGCCGCCCTCCACCCGGAAGATGATGGCTCCGGTGAGGCCGTAGCTGCCGAATCGGTCGTTGACTTCGACGGTGAGGCAGTCGGCGCCGGCGAGCGCTTGAATCTCGGCTTCCGTACGCCGTACGCAGGTGGCATTCATCTGGTTGGTGCGCTCGGTGAGCTGCGCCACACGGGCCACCTGGTGCGGCTCCATGGGCGCGATCCGGATTTCCAATTGCAGCGACGCCAGGAATTCTTCGAGATTCGCCGCGGCACGCTCGGCGCGGGTGCGCTCCGCCCGCTGGGCGTAGAGCTCGGGACGGCGGCGATCCTCTTCCGTGACGCGCGCGCGGTCGAAGGCCCACACGTGCCGGAGAAAGTCGGGAATCTCGTCGCGGCTGGGCGGCAAGGCGAGCACCAGCGCTTCGGGCGCGCCCGCCTGGGCCTCGGTACACTCCTTGGGGTTGTCGTCCACCAGGATGAAGCCGTCGAGTCCCAGTTCCAGTTCCCCGGCGAGGGAGGCGAGATTGGCGCCCTTGGTCTCCCAATTGATGCGGCGGGCGGCGAAATCCTCGAGACGCAAGGGCATGTCCGGATGGGCGCGAAAGGTCTCGACTACGTCCTCTTGGTTGTTCTTGCTGCACAACGCCAGCAGCATTCCGGAACGAAGACGATCCGCCATGAACTCTTGCAGCGCCCTGCGCGGCGCGTCCACCACCACGTTCTGCGGGCCATCTTCGCCGCAGATGCCGGCCCACAGGGTCTCGTCGCAATCGAGCGCGACGACTTTGAACGGCGGCCTCGAGAGGGCGTGGATTTTGCGGGCGATGGCGGTGGCCAGGGCCACGAAGAAGACGGGCGTGTACGGCAGGTGACCCAGTTCGTCCGCATGGGGATCGTGGACCTCGGCCACCGGGTAGAGCGACAGCAGTTCCGTGGCGGTGACGAGGTGAACGGCGGGCAAGCCGGCGATTCCCTCGCGGAGCAATCCCACCCCTGCTTGGTACGCGGATGCCTGCTCCGGCGTGGGGGGACATGTGACCAGAATCAAGGGCGCGGAGAAGGTTACAGCCGCCGAGCGCACCGCCTCGACCAGCCGTTGCACATCGTGTTCCGGGTCTTGCCAGTCCTCGAATCGCACGAGGGCGATGTTATAGCCGCCGCGATTTTGTGCAAACAGCCCCGCGGGATCGAGCAGTTGCTGAAAGATCTGGTTATAGGCGGCGAACCGGATCTCATGGTCGAGGCCCAGTTCGGCGGCCCAGAACGCCAATCCGGGCTGAAGGGCTTCAGCGGTGAAGGTAGCACTAATGGCGATCGCGCGATCGTCGAGCGGCATCCAATCCCATTATGCCAGAGGGGTAGGGCGGACTCAGAAGAACACGACATTCCGTACGAATCGTACGGGCCTCTTGTTGTGGCGCGGGCCCTCCTGCAGAGGAACAGTCCAGAGCGGATAGCAGTGCGGATAGCGGTGATTGACAGGGAATCTGGGAACCCCTAATCGCCCGACACCGTCTCGTACTCCGGCGCCGCCGGCCTGCTCGCTGCCAACGCGCCGATGCTCACATGAATCTGCGGCATCGAGCCCGTCTCGAACGACTCCCGCACCAGGTCGTTGGCGCCCAGCTTCTCGCGCAGCACCTGCCGCCGCAGCCGCTCTTCGAACTCGCGCAACTGCTGTTCGATCGTCGTGGCCTTCTGCTTGTTCTTCACTATGTCTTCCCGATACCGCTTCAGGAAGTACCCGATCGTCTCCACGCGAATCCGGATCGAACCCGTCGGCTTGTTCTCGTCGATATCCTTGAAGCAGAAGTACGGCGTGCCGGAGTGCTCCACGATCTCTTCGACCACCGTGTAGATGGGCGCGTCGTGGCCGCACTTGAAGCTCGACAGCTCGAGCGCCACCAGGTT
>JBGPKH010000019.1:0-31928 GCA_041485845.1 Bryobacteraceae bacterium | reverse complement strand
TTGCGTGCCGCCCACGCAGACCCAGGCGCTCGCCGTGTAGTTGGCCGGGCCGCTCTCAGACAGGGCATAGGTGCCCGCGCTGAAGGTGGCGCCGCTATCCACTGGCGTCGTCCCGCTGAGCGGGGTTGTCCCCGCCGCCGAGAGCGTCCAGTCCGTGCCTACCGCCGTGCCGCCGTTATCATTGATCACAACCTTGCGGAGGTGCAACGCCGGCGGATTGTCGCTGTTGGTGATGGTGCAGGTAGCGCTCTGCCCCAGACCTACCGTGATATGCGTGGCGTCTCCCGGCGTGCCGCCCACGCAGACCCAGGCGCTGGCCGTGTAGTTGGCCGGGCCGCTCTCAGACAGGCTATAGGTGCCCGCGCTGAAAGTGGCGCCGCTATCGACTGGCGTCGTCCCGCTGAGCGGAGTTGGCCCTGACGCCGAGAGCGTCCAGTCCGTGGCTACCGCCGTGCCGCCATTGTCGTTGACGACTACCTTGCGCAGGTGCAACGCCGGCGGATTGTCGTTGTTGTTGATGGTGCAAATCGCGTTGTCGCCTTGGGCCAGCGTGATCGAGTTGCCGCTTACAGGGGCGCCTCCGTTCTTCGAACAACTGTAAGAACTGGCTGTGTAGCCGGTTGGTCCCGACTCTCCTAAGGTGTAAGTGCCAGCCAAAACGATCGCGTTGGTCACCGCCGGGTCGGTCGTGTGGCCGGAGATCGTCGACGGACCCGACGCATTCAGCGTCCAATCTGCCGGCACCGCCGTGCCACCGTTGTCGTTGGTCACGGTCTTGATGAGGGTGAGGTGAGTCGGCGTGAAGACCGCCCCCGCCGACATCTGATTGTCCAAACTCCCGCCATTGCCGTCGACATCGAGTAGGTAAAAGTGGTAGGGGTCTCCGGGAATACCGATGGCCCCACGCCCTGTGCCCCAGCCCCGGCCAGTTCCATCGTCGGTGCCCAGGGCGATGTCGGCTGCTGCAACTAACATGGCACTAGTGCTGTCGCCAGTCCAAGTGATCGTGAACCAAATGAAGGTGTCAATCCCAGCGTCACCACCGGGGCTCGTGGTAAGGGCGCCGCTGGTTTTATTGTTCCTGTGCTCCAACGTCATGCCGGGGTTGGTGATGGCGGCGTTGGTATACAGCCGCACGGTGCGGTTGCCGAAATGCGCTTCATACCCGTTTATGCGATTTTGTGTGGACCCGTCGACGCTAACAAAGGGGTCGTCAGGTACGTCAATGTCAACAGTATTCGAAGTGGTGGCGCCGCTAATCAAGGCATTGCAAGCCGCTTTGGCGTTGGCCCCTAGTTGGTCGCCGCAACGGTTCAACTGTAGGGTGATTTGGGTTTCGGCAGATGCTTTCTGGGAGTTTTTGGTGCTGTCGGGCACGGTGCCAGACGCTGTGGCGTCCGAAACCAGCCAGTCATAGGCATGGTTTCCCCCCTTGGTCGCCTGGATGCCGACTCGCATGGTGTGCAATGAGCCCGGTGTGGCGGATATGCCCGTCACGAGAAGTTGCTGCTCGGTGGCAATCCCCTCGTAGAGCAGCGAGTTGCCCTGGCCAAGTGAACTCCCAATCCAGTTGCAGTACCCCAAGCCGAGGGGCGTGTTACCGATCTTGTCATTCTGGGCGCACTGTGTGAGATCGAAATCGGCATCCGCTTCGGTTGATGCGGTCGTCGCGGTGGATGTTCCGTCCGTTGCAGTGATCTTGTATCGGCCGAGCTCAGCGGGCGCAGCCGGGGTATAGGAGGCTGTGAAGGCCCCTGAAGCATCAGCGATGACACCGAACACAAAATCGGTCAAGTGGTCCGGCCTGAGCACGCTGACGTTTACGGAGTGGTTCGCCGTAAACCCAGAGCCCGATATAATCATGGTTTCGCCGACCGAGTAACGCTTCTTGTCGGTGGTAATCTGGGCGACGGTATCGGCCAACGTCGAGGCCGCGGCCAGACACATCGCCACCAGAACAAACCTCCGCATCAGCATCCATGGCGCGACGCCAAATCCGCTCCGTATGTTCTTCAAGTTCCTTCGCATACCCTTTGCCTTCCTTACTCCGGAGATTCCGGAATCCCTATCACCTGAGGTTCGCCCGCGCTCCGCTGGCACATATCGCATCCCAAAGCGACTCCTTGTCTCTGATCGGTCTGTGCAGTACAGCCGACCCAAACATCTCTTACACCTCGCATCCAGTCTGCAATTCTAGAGTTACCAGTGAGCCAAAACAACGTATCTTTCGAATAAACCGAAGTTAGTACCCGTAGCTCTGTTGGAAGTGAGTACTGCCCGCGGGAATTGACCCTAGTACTGATTCCGAGAATCCGAGCGGGAGACTCCCGATATTCGACTCGGATTTATCCGAGGGACTCACGGGACAGGCACTGCCGTGCCGGAGGTCGTATCCGATCCGTCCTTCTCCAGCAGCATACACACCAGTTGTCCCCGGGAGCGCACTCCGGTGACGTTGTAGATACGGCGGAGCGCGGCCTTCACGGTCGGCTCGGACATCGCGATGCGGGTGGCGATCTGCTTGTTGCTGAGGCCGGTCATCAGGTAGCTTATGATCTGCCGCTCGCGCTCGCTGAACGCTTCGGATCCGCCGGCCGGAGGTTCGGATGCCGCCCGAAAGTAGCGCTCGTCGATGGTCGTCACACCCTGTACGGCCAACTGCAGGGTCTCGATCAGCGTGGGAAGTCCTTCGCTTTTCAGACAGATGCCCGATACACCCTGGCGGACCAGGGCCGCGCCCTCTGCGACACTCAAGTCCGCGGTGAGCACCACGACGTTGCCCGCGAAGCCTTTAGCGCGCGCCAACGGAAGGAATGCCGTACCTCGCTCGGCGCCGAGATCGTAATCCAGTAAGACGACGTCCGCGACCTGGTTCCGTAGCAGATCCACCGCACCCGATATGGAGCCGCAGCAGCCCACGACCGTAAAGCCTGGGGTCGCCCCAATGGCGCGCGCGATGCTGTCGCGGAACATCCTCTCATCGTCAATGACCAGGACCCGGATCTGGTTCTGCATGAAGGAAACGGTGGCGAACTCCGGAGCCAATTGTAGGGTTGCCAGCCGGGCAGGACAACCTATCTTCCGGACAAACTTTGCTTGGTACTGATGTGACAGATGAAGCGCGCGTACCGGTACTCTCAGAGGTAAGCGCGCGATGCCGGGTAGAACTAAGTCGACCCTGACCGCAACTCATTGCGGTATTTTTCGACAAACCACACAGACGAGTTGCCTGCGCGTCCGTGCGCCGGTGACCTCGAAGGTGCGCCGCATCAGGCGCCGAAGCAGGACATCTCTTCTCACGTTCCAGATGGGCATCTTCCGGATACAGTCATCGATTTCAGCTTCGACTTGTCGAACCTCATTACCGACCATGGAAACGCAACCTTACTTTACGTGGGGGCCTGCGCGGTTTTCTGCGATCCGTTGCCCGGACTGCGCCTCAGGGCGTTCTCAGCCGCCGCGTTACTTCCGGGCCGCACTGTCCATAGTGCCGGCCGTTCCAGATGTAGATCGCTTCCGCCTGGGCTTTGATGGCACAATGCGCGAGCATGGCGTCATAGATGCCGCCGCCCACGATACCCTGGGCGGCCGATGCTGCCAGCGCACCGGCATATTCATCGCCGCTGAGTGCGAAGATCGACAGCCGCTCGCGTATACTGTCGATGAACAGCATAGCGTGCTCGCCGTTGATGCGGTGCTTGCCCGGCATCCGGGTCAGCGTGGAGTAGACTTCGGCCAAGCTGTGCGCTCCACAGCAGCCGGTGGACTTATCAAATTGGATGAAGAGCGCCAGGCTGGCCTGATGGTGGACGTGGTCCCCGTAGAATACCGGCGCCGGCACCGACGTATCGAAAAACCCTTTCATTCGCCCTTGGCGAGGTTAGCCAGGTCGCGTTCCTCGCGGATCTGCCGCAGCATTTCATCCGTGGCGGAAGCGGGCAGGGGCTGCCCGGCGTGAAATACCCAGACGCCGTGTTCTTTCGTTAGCGGTCCCGTCCCGCGGACCGGGCGCAGGGTGATCTGTTCTCCGGCGCTCTCCATTTCCAGGGCGTCGCCGGGCTCAAGATGCAACTCTTTCCGCTACCATCCTCAGCATTGACCAGCGCGTCGGCGGACTGGTCCGCCAGTCCGACCGTCTGGAACGCGACAACGGAGCCATGCTCGCCAACGACGCAGCCCAGCAACGCGCCTTCGACGCCCTCGCCGCCCGCGTGGCCAAACTCGAACGCGAGCTGCATCCCGAGCAACTCCCATGAACGACACCCACCTCTACATCACGATCGGCCAGCCGGTCGTCGCCGTGGGGTGGCTTGAGCGTTTTCGGGAAGCAGCAGCCAAGCACAGCATCTGTGGGGCAGGTTGTTAATCGGTTGTCAATCCGCGGCCGATCGTCAATCGGCCAAGCGGACCGGCGCCGCTCCAGCAGCTCACGTTGTGTCTGCGAGAACTGGCGGCAGGCCAAACCCCGCTTGCGGGCCAAGGCCGCTTGCGGGCCGAGGCGGCTTGCGGGCCGAGGCGGCTTACTTAGCACGCCTCAGGCAGCTTGTCTTTAAGAGATGTGGAACTCGATTGGCGGGCCAAACCCCGCTTGCGGGCCAAGGCCGCTTGCGGGCCGAGGCGGCCTGCCCCGCGACAGCGGCTCGTCTTGTCACCGCGGAAGGCCGGCAGGGCGCGCACAATTCCCCGCTGCGCGCCATGATTCGAGCGGGACCCCACGAGGCCGGAGGCGTCCGCACCGTGGCAGCGAGCGGAAAGGATCCCCAGTGCGTCAGTTCATCCGCACCTGGCCAGCACTAAATCGCGCAGGTGTGACGCTGCTGTCATGGCCTCTGCGACTTCTTCCGGCCGGACGTCTGCTGGGAGGTCGTCAGGGTACCGACTCCCGATGTAGTACCGTTTGAGGAACACGGCGTCATCCACGAGCCGTTGGAATGAATCGTCGAGTGCAATGCAGTCTTCGAGCAGCACATCGAGGTGATGAATTCGCTTCGGTGGTTGTCTGCGAAGCAGAAGATACCCCTTCAAATACTTTTCAGCCACTTGCTGGCAGAGAAAACAGATGGTGGCCGCCGGACCTCCGTGTTCAGCGAGGATCGATGCAGCGGTGAAGTCCTCGTCAGCCTTCAGCCGCCACGTCTCGAATGTTGTCACATCGTAATCCGGCGTCATGGGCGCTGATAGACAACCTGACCAGTCGACAGAATCTCCCGGATGAAAGGACTTTTGCGACGCAGCCGCTCCTCCATTTCCTCAGGGGTCAACACTAACAAGTCGTACGGCACACCAGAGCCAAACAGTTGCCGGGTAAGGCGAACCTCGCGCTGGCGGCGCGGAAGCGTCGAGCGGCTGATCACCAGCAGATCGATGTCGCTGCTTTCTGTAGCCGTTCCGCTGGCGTACGAGCCGAAAAGAATAATCTTCTCCGGCCGTTCCGCCTCAACGATCCTGGCTGTTAACTGCGCGATCTCGCGGTGATACATGTTGCCTCGTGCGAAGTTCTCACCTGTGCCCCCAGTATACTACGGCGATGTGGCGATATCGCCAGCAAGTGGCTCTAGCAGGCTAGTCCGACTAGTACAAAATCCGAAAGGCTGAAACGTTGAGCGCCGCCGAAAAAACCGCCGGGAGCGCGATCACGCGTCGTCCCCGACCAATGACTTTGTGTCTGCGAGAACTGGCGGCAGGCCAAACCCCCGATTGCGGGCCAAGGCCGCTGGCGGGCCGAGGCGGCTTCCCCACCACACCTCAGGCAGCTTCTCCTCAAGAGATAGGGAAACTCGATTGGCAGGCCAAACCCCGCTTGCAGGCCAAACCCGCTTGCGGGCTGAGGCGGCCTGCCCCACCACGCCTCAGGCAGCTTCTCCTCAAGAGATGGGGAAACTCGATTGGCAGGCCAAACCCCGCTTGCGGGCCAAGGCGGCCTGCCCCACCACTTGCCGCTGCCGACGGCCTCAGGATGAGCGTGGCGCGGCAGGCCCTGTCTGGAGTCCAGACATCTTTGATTCGCGCAAAGTCATGAGCCCTGTTGTGGTTTCGGTCTAGCGGGTCAGGTCGTCGTCACGCTCTTTGCCGCGTTGGGATTCGGGGGTCTCGCGGTGGCGCTCCACGGTCAAATGCGATCGAAAGAAGGCGGCCAGCTCGAAGCGATCCATATGGTGATCGGCAACTTTGATGAGGGATTCGTAGGTCTGCTGCTCGGGCAACCGGCTGGTATCGACGCCGTTGAGCTCAAGAAAGGCTATTCCAGCCGCCCCACCTGTCCGCTTATTGCCGTCCCAATAGGGATGGTCGGCAACGATGTGGTAGGCATAGGCGGCGGCGATCTCGTAGAGGTCGCCGCCGCCCACGTGGTACGTCTGTTGAGGCTGATGGATCGCCGATTCCACGAGGTGCTCGTTGAGCACTCCGTGATGGCCGCCGTAGCGCTCTATGGCCTCGTAGTGAAGAGCGTCGACCTCTTCACGGGTAAGGAATTTTGGTTCCTGCTCCTGGCTCATGTTGGCCGTCAACGGTCAGCGCTGGCGGTCGTGTTCGGCGAGGCGACGGAAGAGGCCATGGTGAAGAGTGAACACCTTGCGCTTCACCTTCTCGAACTCTCCTTTGGAAGCGTCGCGGATGCCGGCAGGCGTCCCGTTAGCAGGGGCTTCCTCAGGCTTGGGCTGGGGAGGAACGGCGGGCGTCAGGATGGTCTTCTCTTTTTTCATGGCACCCTCACTTTCAGTGTAGCGGGATTCGGGGCAAGATGCACCTATGGGGTTCATTCCATTCATTCCAGGGCAGCCCGGCCGGAGCAGCACGACCCTGGCTGTCGATTTCAGCGTGGCGGCGGCCTCGGGGCAGTCTTCAGACGGTCGACAGGATTCAGAGACTCGGTTGGCAGGCCAGAGTGCCCCACCATGGGTCGGCAGTGGTGTCTGCGAGAACTGGAACGCGGTCTCCATTGGTTCATTCGGGATGAGGTTCTGCGTGAAGCCGTGACGCTATGAAAAGCGAGTTCCTGTATTTGCATCACATTCGGGAGCGGTGTGAGCGGGTCCTCGCCTGTGTCCAGAACTAGCCATCAATACTGTTCACATAAGGTAATGCCGGAAAGTGGGACAGGCCTCTCCTGGCCTGTCCATAACCATCGCAGCGCCGCACCGGTGAACGTGTGGCTGCGCGTGTTGTCGCTGCCGTCGAGGGACAGGCCAGGAGGCCTGTCCCACTATCGGGCGCGAGTGCCTGCGCCATTTATTTCGGGTGGAACGCGAGCGCCGCGGAGTTCAGGCAGTAGCGCAAGCGAGTGGGCGGCGGACCGTCGTCGAAGACGTGGCCCAGATGCGCGTCGCAGCGGACGCACCGGACTTCGGTGCGCTCGTAGCCGAGGATCCTGTCGGTGCGGGTCACGATGTTTTCGCGAGCGATGGGCGCCCAGAAGCTCGGCCACCCGGTGCCGGAATCGAACTTAGTGGCGGAGTCGAAGAGGGCCGTAGAGCAGCAGATGCATCGGTAGAGTCCCGGCGCGTGATTGTTCCAGTACTGGCCGGTAAATGCTTCCTCGGTGTCCGCGTGCCGAGTGACTTCGTACTGTTCGGGATCTAACTGCTTGCGCCAGTCGGCGTCGGACTTGACTACTCGTTCTACGATGACGAGTCCTTTCTTGCGGCCGGCGGCGTCGAACTCCACTATTTTGACGGTGGAGACGGCCTTGGCGAGCCTCGTAAGGATGACAGTGAAGAGAATGTTTCTGCGAGTCATCATGAATTCAATGTCGTCTTTTGCCCATCATGAGGGAGAGGAGGTATTGGTTGCCGTTATACGGCGCGCCACGAGAATTTTGTTCTCGTTGTGTTGGCAAGTTCTTTCGTTGCAATGGCTCACCGCCGCCGCCATTCTGACTCCTGACTCCTGACTCCTGACTCCGATATCCCGCAGGGATATCAAGGGCGAAGCCCTTGCCTGGTTGGCTGCGGGATCGGTTCGGATCTTGTTCCAATTCTCGAAAGCGGTCTGGACTTCCGCGACGAGATTACGGACATCTGCCGATTCCCAGAATTGCGCATTGTCATAGTCGGCCTGCTGCCGTACATCCTGCATCTTGACGAACGTTGTCGCCACAGCCCTCAGATCTACGGGAACCGAGGGTGTGGGGCTGCCCCAAGCCTTCCAATTCCCCGACAGGACCGCTCGTGACGCTTCTTTCATGGTCCTATGTTCGAACGCTCTCTCCAGCCCAAGCTGTGCAGACGATGAACCATTCCAGCATTGGGTCGCTTCGCTGACCAGCAGATGAAACAACGCATAGTACGCTGTGGATAAGGCCCGGCGCAGCGATGCCTGCTCGGGTTCTGCCGTAGCCGGTGTGGCGAGACGGCCCGCCAGCACCAGGAGGTCTTCCGCTACTCCCATTGCGGGTCCTTCAGCCTCTCCTGGGCAGACTTGGTGCGAAACCTGAAGTAGGGCAGATACTCGGTGTCCCAGATGCCCAGATCCGTCTCGGTCGTGTCTTCGATGCGTCGTGTAAGGGCGCGATACTGCTCGAAGTCCGCAGTGGTCTCGTCCTTCAAAAGCACCTGAAAGTAAATTGCCGGATCTCCGTCCCAGTCGTCACGAAAGGCGTGCCGAATCCATATGATCTCGGGGAACTTGGCGGCTACCTGCTGAACCTCCTCCTCGACTTCCTTCAGCTCTTTGGCGGTCATTCGCGTCGGACGCATGTCTCCCTCTCTATTCCAGAATACCGCGCCGCCTCACGGCACGGCCACAAAGGGCGCCCTGGCGGCGTTCATCGCGTCGTTGAACTTCACCACTTCGGCACGTAGTTTGTCGAACATCGGGCTCGGACTGCGACACGGTGACCTCGCCGATGCTCGAAACGGGCTGGTCGTCGAAGACCGGTTTCCACGAGGTGCCGGAATTCACCGGCTTCCAGACTCCGCCGGATGCCGTGGCAGCGTAGACGATGTTGGTGTTGCTTTCGACCACGGCGAAATCGTCGATGCGTCCGCCCATGTTGGCGGGGCCGATTTCGCGGAACTTGAGGGCTTTCAGCAGGTCGGCCTTGGGTGCGCTCTGCGCGAACGCCAAGGCCGGGAGAACAGCGGCAAGTGACAGAATACGCATCATGGAAGGTCTCCGGTTCCTCATAGTGTAATACCGCCGCCCTCGTGTAATACTGCCGCCGGCGCTGTACGATACATGGATATGGTCAGCTTGTTCCAAGACCTTCGTTTTGCCTGCCGCACACTCGCCAAGAGTCCGGGATTTCTGCTGGTGGCTGTGCTTTCGCTCGGGCTCGGCATCGGCGCGAACACGGCGGTTTTCAGCCTGATCGATGCGGTGATGCTGCGGCTCCTTCCGGTGGCGCATCCCGAGCAGCTCGTTCTTCTGACCGATCCGGGATCGAGCGGCGTAGCGATCGATACCACCGAACACGGCGTGCGCCATATTCTGGCCTATCCGGAGTTCGAACAGCTTCGCGCCCACAACCAGGTATTTTCGGGGATGTTCGCCGCCCAGAGCGCGTTGAGCGAAGTCGACGTGGCGATCACCGCAGGCGCCGCTGAGCAGGCGGGCAAAGCTCGCATACAACTGGTCTCGGGCGAGTTCTTCGGAGTGCTTGGCGTGCAGCCGGCCCTGGGCCGCGCCTTCACGCCGCAGGAAGACCGCGCGCCGGGAGCGAGCCCAGTGGCGGTGATCTCTCACGGATTCTGGCAGCGGCAGTTCGGCGGCGACCCGAGCGTAGTGGGCAAGACGTTACGCGTCGGCCGGGCCTCCCTCCAGATTCTCGGCGTGACGCCGGCGGGGTTCCGCGGCATGCTGGCCGGCTCGGAAGCCGACCTGTGGCTTCCCATCACCATGCAGGAGCAGGCACTCCCGGGGCGCAACTACCTGCGGCCGCGCGATGTTCTGTGGCTCCAGGCGATGGCGCGGCTGGCTCCGGGAGTTTCGCGCGCCAAGGCGGAGGCCGGCATCAACGTGTCGTTCCAGCAGGTTCTGCGAGAGTGGGCGGCGGCGCAGCCCACCGCGAAAGAGCGCCGCGAGACGCTCGACCAGAAGATCCAGTTGCGCGCCGGCGCGCGGGGCGCCTCGGAGCTTCGCGGCCAGTTCTCGGACCCGCTGGTTCTGCTGATGGCCATGGTGGGGCTGGTGCTTTTGATCGCGTGCTCCAACATCGCCAACCTGATGCTGGCGCGCGCCAGCGGGCGGCAGCGCGAGATCGGCCTGCGCCTGGCGCTGGGTGCGGGACGAGCGAGACTGGTGCGCCAGTTGCTCACGGAGAGCATCCTGGTGGCGACTCTCGGCGGTGTTCTGGGGGCCGTCCTGGCGAGCACGGGAACCAGCGTGCTGGTGAGACTCGTGGCTTCGGGCGGGACCGAGGTCGAGCTGGGGAGCCACACCGGCATTCGCGTGTTTCTGTTCACCGCGGTGATTTCGCTGTTGACGGGAATCCTGTTCGGGCTGGCGCCGGCGTTGCGAGCCACGCGTGTCGACATCAATCAAACGCTCGCTGCCAACGTTCGCGGATCGGGCGGAGGGCGCGGCAGTGTCCAGACCGGCCGCGTGCTGGTAGTTGCGCAGGTGGCCCTGTCTCTGCTGCTGTTGATGGGCGCGACGTTGTTCGTGCGCAGCCTGCACAACATGGTGGTGCAGAAACTCGGCCTCAACCGCGACCATCTGTTGACGATAGGGATCGATCCGGTGGCCGGCGGATACAAGGGAGCGAGCGTGCCGGCGCTCTATGAGAAAGTGCGCCAAGGGCTGCGAGCCATCCCGGGCGTACGTGGAGTGACGGTGTCGAATACCGGGCTGTTCCGGGGCGACTCGGGCGATCCCATCTCGCTCGAAGGCTCCTCGCGCCGCACGGCAGACGAATTGCGTTCGCGATGGACGCTCGTGGGTCCGGACTACTTCAGCACGGTGGGTATCCCGCTGCTGCGCGGGCGCGAGTTGGATACAGCGGACGCGGCGCGGGGCGCACAAGTCTGCGTGATCAACGAAACCTTCGCGCGGTTCTTCTTCGGCGACTCCGACCCGATCGGCAAGCACGTGACGGATGAGTATCCGGCCACTCGCGAGACGTACGAAATCGTGGGCGTCGCGGCGGATGCCAAGGAACACCGGGTGGACGAACCGGCCCGGCCAAGATTCTACCCGAATCTCTTTCATCCGATCGGAACCATCGAAGCAGTGACGTTCGTGTTGACCGGGGCGGGAGATCCGAACGGGCTGGTATCGGCGGTGCGGCCGGCGATCGCGCAGGTGGACCGCGGGTTGCCGATCCTCAGCATTCGCACGGTGAACGAACAGATCGGCCGCCGGCTGGTCACGCAACGCTTGATTGCCGGACTCTCGGCATTCTTCGGCGGGCTGGCGTTGACGATGGCGGCGATCGGTCTTTACGGCGTGATGTCGTACGCGATGAGCCGGCGCGCGAGCGAAATCGGAATCCGCATGGCGCTCGGGGCGTCCGAAGCAGGGGTGCTGTGGCTGGTGCTGCGGGAGACTTTGCGGCTGGTGGCTCTGGGGGTGGGGATCGGCTTGCCGTGCGCGCTGGCTGCCGGAAGGCTGATCGCCAATCAGTTGTTCGGACTGACCCCGGCGGATCCGGCCACCATCGCCATCGCCATCGCCATTATCTTCGGAGCAACGTTGCTGGCGGGCTACCTGCCGGCCCGGCGGGCGGCGCGCGTGGATCCGATGGTGGCATTGCGGTGTGAATAGCATATGAACAAACCTGGCTTCGACCCCGGCCTGACCCAGCAGTTCACGGCGCCTTTCCGGCGAGTCATTAATAAGGACGGCAGCTTCAACGTGCATCGGCGGGGCACGACGTGGCGCGACGTGCACCCCTATCTGCACCTGATCAACATGAGTTGGCCCGGCTTTCTGGCCTTTCTGTTCCTGGGCTACCTGCTGGTCAACACCCTGTTCGCTCTGGTTTATTCCGCGATTGGAACCGACCACCTCCAGGGCGCCGAAGCGGCCACCGAGTTCGGCCGTTTCCTGAACGCCTTTTTCTTCAGCGCCCACACGTTGAGCACGGTGGGGTACGGGAACATCTCTCCCAAAGGGACCGCGGCGAACGCCGTGTCGTCGTTCGAAGCGCTGGTGGGGGTACTGGGATTCGCGCTGGCGACCGGCCTGCTGTTCGGGCGCGTATCGCGGCCGTCGGCGCGGATCGGCTTCAGCCAGAACATGCTGGTCACGCCGTACCAGGATGGCGCCAGCCTGCAATTCCGGGTGGTCAACATGCGCCGAAATTCGCTGATGGAACTGGAGGTTCGCACCATGCTGATGACGGTCGATCGGGAGAACGGCCAGGCCAAACGGAATTACAATCTGTTGCGCCTGGAACGGGAGAAGGTTCTGTTTCTGCCGCTGACGTGGACCATCGTACACCCGATCGACAGCGAAAGCCCGCTATGGGGAAAGACGGCGGAGGACCTGATCCGGCTGCAGGCGGAGTTTCTGATTCTGATCAAGGCGTATGACGACACGTTCAGCCAGACGGTGCTGGCGCGGTACTCGTATCGTCACGACGAGGTCGTCTGGGGAAAGCGCTTCGCGCCGGCGTTTTCGGTGGATGAGGAGGGCGATCTGGTGCTGGAGGTGGGGAAGGTAGGGGATGTGGCGTAGCGGCCTCCGGGGGAAGTCGGGGCGCTGGAAGACCAGGGAGCGCGAGCGGGTGGAGTTCCGCGCCGAGGCTTCCAACTTCCGCAACCATCCGATCTTCAACCCGCCGAATACGACTTACGGTTCGGGCAGTTTCGGGCAGGTCCGCGGCACGAAGATTGGGGCGCGCGCGGTGCAGTTGAGTCTGAAGTATTGTGGCCTGCCCGATGTCGGACAACTACCTCTTTGCGGGCGGCACGATGCAAGTGCGCCATGCCAGGCGCCATGAACAGGCGTAGCCAGTTCTCCTGATTCGTTCCCGGAAACCTGTGCCCGGGCGCCTTGAAACTATACGGGTGGTTGGACACCCGGAGAGGGCACTGATGGCGATGTGCTCGAGGTATGGAAGCCGGACCGGCTGTTTCGACTGCGCGACGTGCTCATTCTCATGGGAGACGGCCGTTCAAGATCCATCCCGCCCCGGTCTCGCGACTCCAAATGATTGTGAGAGTGGCAGCTTATTCCACCGGCGAACGAACGCTCCCACATGCAGCGGCGGCTTTCCCGCTGCGGTACGCTGTCCACATGCTCTCCCGCCGGAATTTTCTCGCGTCCGCGTCTACCGCCGCCGCCACCGCGCAGGTCCGAACGCCGGGGGCGCGCCTGCCGAACGTCATCCTGTTCCTGGCCGACGACCTGGGGTGCCACGATATCGGCGCGTGGGGAGCTTCCGACCTGAAGACCCCGAACATCGACGGGCTCGCGTCCACCGGTGCGCGCTTTACCAACTGGTATGCCGCCGCTCCGGTGTGCGCGCCGTCGCGTGCCGGTCTCCTCACCGGCCGCTATCCCATCCGCGCCGGCGTGCCGGACAACGGTCCGCCCCTGCGGTCCACCGAGCGAACGATTGGGTCCCTGCTGAAGCCCGCGGGCTACGCCACCGGCATCATTGGAAAGTGGCACCTGGGCTCGACCCCCGGCACGGACCCCAACGCTCACGGATTCGACCGTTTCTTCGGCTTCCACTCGGGCTGCATCGATTTCTACTCGCACCGCTACTATTGGGGCGAGCCGCGCACGGTGAACTATCACGATCTGTGGCGCGACCGCACCGAGATCTTCGAAGACGGCCAGTACTCCACCGAGCTGTTCGCGCGCGAAGCCGTGCAGTTCGTGCGCGACAACCGGTCGAACCCGTTCTTTCTATACCTTCCGTTCAACGCCGTGCACTACCCCATGCACGCGCCGCGCAAATACGTAGAGCGCTTTCCCGCGCTCGATCCCGAACGCCGCACGTACGCCGCCATGCTGGCCGCCGCGGATGACGCCGTCGGACAGGTGGTGCGCACTTTGCGGGAACTGCGCCTGCTGGACAACACGCTGGTGTTCTTCACCGCCGACAACGGCGCGACGCGGGAACCGCGCGCGGGCCTCGGCCAGAAGCCGGCGGCGGCGGGCCGCAACGCGCCGTTCCGGGGAAACAAGTTCAGCGCATTCGACGGCGGCATGCACGTTCCCATGATCATGAACTGGGCGGCCGCGATCCCCAAAGGCCAGGTCTCGCCGCACATCGGGAGTCACCTGGATGTGCTGCCCACCATCTGCCAAGCGGCAGGCGTGGCGCCGCCTTCCGACCGGACCATGGATGGCTTCGACGCACTGCCCATGGCGGTGTCGGGCGCGGCCTCGAGACACGACGCCATCTTCTGGTCTTCGGGCGGCCAGCTTGCCGTGCGGCGCGGCAAATGGAAGCTGGTCCAAAACGGCAAGGTTTTCGACGGCACGCCGCCGGGCAGCCAGCCGCTCCAGGGCGACGATGCCCTCTTCCTTTCCAACGTGGAGGACGACCCGGGTGAATCGAAGAACCTCCGGCGCCAGTACCCCGCGGTCCTCGACGAGCTCCAGACTCTGGCGGACCAGTGGCTGCGGAGCGTGAAGAATCCGTGAGGGGGCTGTTGGGGGCGGCGTGGCCGCGGCCTCGTCAAAAGTCGCCGGAGGCCGCTTGCTGACGGGCGCGGCTCAGTGGGACTGGGCTATTGAGTTTCGCAAAATACCGTGGCAGCGGCGGTAGACAACCGCCGCGCAGGATGCCATCCTGCGGGGATCGCGGCCCCGTGCGGATCGGTCACGCTGCCCGCGATGGTCCCGCGGGAGTCCTGAGAAAAAGCTGCTCCGCAAAAGAAAAGCAGGCACGCGCCTGCCCGCCGCCCTGCGGCTTGAGACAGCAAGAACATGCTGTCCCCCCTACACTAACATTCCGTTAAGAGCTCACCGTTTATCGGAATCAATCTATCACGATTTAGCGGTAAAAGTCCGGTGTGGGGCAGGATGCTGATACCGGGCACTTATCGCATCACGGCCGAACACACGGGCTTCAAGCGGGCGGCGCGCAACGATGTCCGGCTCAGCGTAAACGACAGCCTGCAGGCCGGCCTCGCTCTCGAAGTCGGCGACGTGACGCAGTCGATCGTGGTGACCGAATCGGTCGAGGTGTTGCAATCCGCCGGCGCGTCGATTCGCTTCACGGTCGCCGCCATGTACGAGCTGCCTTTCGGACGCAGGGGGCAGGTCCTGCGCTCCGCGCCGCGGGCCGTGGATGCGGCGATCGGCGGATGGCAGGTGTCGACGATTTTCATCTATCAATCCGGACTCCCGCTGGGCTGGGGCGACGTGGTCTTCTTCGGCAACCCCGATGACATCGCCAAGGGGCCGCACACCGTCGAGCAGTGGTTCAACGTGAACGCGGGATTCACGCGCAATACGGCGACGAGGCCGGCTTCTTATCACTATAGGGGCTGGCCGTTCCGCTTCGCCGACGTCCGCGGGCCGGCGCTCAGCAACGTGGATCTCTCGATCGACAAGCGTTGGCGGATCAACGAGCGCGGCGCCGACGTCCAGCTTCGCGGTGAAGCGCTCAACGCCTTCAATCACGCGCTGTTCGCCAACCCGACCACCGACCAGTTCAACGGCGGATTCGGACAGATCACAGCCACCGCGAATTATCAGCGGCAGATCCAGGTGATGCTGCGCGTGGGCTTCTGAACGGCGCCGGCCAGACCAGGCCAGCCGGAGTGCGGCGTTTCATCGCTTCTTCCGAGATGTCTTCGATGTGGGTCGCGATCGGCGCGGGGCTGGTTGGGTGCGGGTCCCGCGCGTCGAACTCGCGGGCGGCGTCCCCGGCTGGATGGAGCGGGTGCGGATCGTGCTACAGCACCGGAGCGTTCGGATGGAACGCCCCCGGCGTCGAAACCGCCGGCGTTACCACTCCAGGTTGCCGCGCAACTGAATCGTGCGCGTACTGGTGTTCGTGGTCGTCGTGATCTGCCCGAAGTTGTTCGCCGTCGGGCTGGTGTTGGCCAGCGGGAAGAACGGGTGATTCAGGAAGTTCAGCGCCTCCGCCTTGAAGCTCAGCTTCAACCTCTCCTTGATGCGGATGTCCTTGTTGAGGCTCATGTCGAACTGGAAGACCGTGTTGTTGCGGAGGTAGACGAACTGCGCGTACTGTCCCGGCGTCCCGGCGGGAGCGTAGAGAGCCGGGTTCGCGGAACTGGTGTTCGCGGTCACCGTGGCGATGCTGGAGACATCGGTAATGTACCCCCTGGATGCCGCGTAGTAGCCGCTGATGGCGCTCAGGTCGTGCTGTAATTGGTCGACCGTGAGGCCGCTGCCGAGCACTACGCCGGCCTGCGACAGGTTGTTGACCGTGTTCCGCCCGCCGTTCAGCAGAACGGGGTTGCCGGTGCGGATGGTCTCGCGCCCGCCGATGGTCCAGCCGCCGGCCGCGCGATCCAGCACCGGGTGCGTCGTGCCGAAACGCTTGCCGCGTCCGAAGGGAAGTTCGTACGTCCAGTAAGCATTGAACACCTGGCGCTGATCGAAGGGCGTGGGTCCATAGTTCAAACGCGCGTTGCGGGTGGTGAACCACTGGTACCCGGCCGTCTGATCGCTGGTGTTCTGGATGTCGCCCATGGTATGCGCCAGGCTATAGTTCATGCCCAGGAACAGACCATTGGCGGTGTTGTGCGTAAGCTGAATCTGGAACGCGTTGTAGTTGGTGTCTCCGTTCGATGCCTGGTACATCATGTTGTTCAGGAACGGATTGGCGCGGAAGACGTTAAGGGGGTATTGGCCCGGCGCATTGAAGCCGAGGTTGGCGCAGGGGCCGAAGTTGCTGCCCACCAGGCGGCAAAGGTACGTGGTATTGGTCGCCAGAGTGTCCGCCAGCGTGCCGGCCGTGCCCTGCTGCAAGTTGGTGGTGAACGAGGACGAGCCGAACCCGGAACCGTTGGCTACCGCGGCATTATTCGAGCCGTTGGGGCCGAACGCCGCCTCGAAGATCGGGACCCCGGCTTGGCCGGCCAGTCCGTTGTTGACGAAAGTATTGCCTCGGCCGTTGGCCTGGTTGATCGACAGGTTGGCCTGCGCCTGCTTGAATTGGGGCAGGAAGCCGTTCTCGAAAATGTTGGTCTCCTGCACGTTCTGGTAGTGCCACATGTGGGTGGACTTGTTGCCCACGTAGCGCACTTCGAGCACCGTGTTGTGGCCCAGGTCGCGCTGGATGCCGAGCGTCCAGTTGCTGGTGTACGGAGAACGCAGATTGGGGTCGGCGAAGTTGCCCGAGAACGCGTTGGAGAAGGTGTAGGACGATTGCGCCAGCGGGAATGAGAATGACGCCGGGAAGGGAGTGCCCGCCGGCACGGGCGAGCTCAGGTTGAGCGAGCCGGGCGCGAACTGCACGCCGTTGTTGATGGAAAGCGATTGCGTGGTTCCGCGGCCGCCCGAGAGCACGTTCGAAATCGAGTTCATGCCCTCGTCGTAGTAGGTGATCGAGGCGGACGCGCGGATCACCGTCTTGCGATTGCCGAGGAGCTTGCCCAGCAGGCCGCCGGGGGCCGACGGATTCCAGGCGAGGCCCAGGTTCGGCGCGATGTTCAGAAAGTCGCGCTTGTAGGGGTCCGACACCTGGATGAAGACGGGATTGTTGTTGCCGCTGAAAACGCCCGGCTGGAACGGGCCGGTCGACGGGCCGAAGAAGTTCGCGCCGTACGGTTCGGAATCGATGCCGTTGGTGCTGTGGATGGAGCCATCGAATTGCCACCGCAAGCCGTAATTCACGGTGAAATCCGGTGTGACGCGGAAGCTGTCCTGTGCGTAGAAGGCCCCGGTGTTAAACGCGAACCGCTGGGTGATGCCGGCGAATTGAACGTACTGGTGGGTCTTCTCATCGACGTTGGTCGTGGTGCTGACGCTGGTGAGCCTGCCGGTGAGCAGGGCGTAGAGATTCTGCGCGTTGCCGAGGTCGCCGTTCCCGGTGTTGATGGCCGGCAGAGCGCCTTGCAGCGGTGTCACGATAGGGTCGGCGCCGGCGACGCCGAAATTATAGGATGGAACCCCGGCGCTGCCAAAGGAAGTCTCCCAGAAGGTGGTGTGCAGCAGCGTGCCGCCGAGCGTGATGGTGTGGCGTCCGCGCACCCAGTTGAAATTGTCGGTGATCTGGTAGACCGGGTTGTTGCGGATGAACGGCTGGAAGCCGGTGCCCGGCACTACCGTGGGAATCAAGGGCAGGTTGAGGATGCGGTTGCCATAGACCGAATACTGGTGCGGATCGGCGCCCTGGTAAAAATACTCGCCATTGCTCTGGATGCCGAAAGTGACGTTATTGACCATGTTCGGCTGGATGGTCCAGTCCACCGAGTTGGTAGCGACGTAAGTGGTGATCTTGTACGCGTTGGGGAAGTTGTAAATGGTGCCGGGATAGTTCGGCGTGCCGGCGATGTTCTGGTGGCGCAAATTCCAGGTGCCGTGCCAGGCGACCTTGTCCGAGACCTGGTAATCCACGCGGGCCGTGGGGTACAGCGTCAGGGTGTTGGTGGGCTGGGTCCATTGCATGGTCTGCTGGAAGGGCGTGCTGGGCAGCGGGAGATATCCGATAGCGCTCTTCTGCAACCCGGTGATGGTGTCCAGAATGCCTTTGATCGTGGGATCGATGGTGCTGGTGAAGCCCAACGCGCCCGCGGCCTGCAGCAGGTTGACGTTGTGAAGCTGGCCGTCGGTGCCGTTGTAGGTGAAGGTCCCGGCCTGCGCGGAAGGCATCAGGACCGTGGCGGTGGAGGTCTGCGAGGCGGGTTGCGGGATGCCTTCGAAATAGGCGAAGAAAAACAGCCGGTGCTTCAAGTAGGGAACGAACGGCGCCAGCGGACCGCCGATGGCGCCGGCGATGTCGTTCTGCCGCGTCCTGTTCCGCGGAATGCCGCGCAGGTTGTTGAAGAATGAGTTGGCGTTGAGGTCTTCGTTGAAGAACTGCTCTATTACTTTGCCGTGGAATTGATCGGTGCCGCGCTTGGTGGTCATGCGGATGTTCATGGCGCCTTCGCCGCCGGCATCGGCTCCCAGGCCGGTGGTGGAGATGGTCACCTGCTCGACCGCGTCGATGCGGCTGGGCGCGAACTGGAAGAAGCTGGTGCCGCCGCTCTTGAAGCGCTGCGAGTTGTTGTTCATGCCGTCGACCGAAATATTCAGCGACGCGTTGGGCAAGCCGTTGAAGGTTCCGTTGCGGCCGCTAGAATCGTTGGCATTGGAGTTGCCGGCCATCAACAGCGCAAAGCTGAGCGCCTCGCGCCCGTTGTACGGCAGGTTCTGGATCAGGTTGGTGGTGATAGTGGTGCCCACCTCGTTCGAGGTCGTCTCGAGCTGCACCGCGCTGGCGGACACCTGGACGGTTTCGGTGGCGGACCCGATCTTCATGTCGACCGCAATGTCGGTGATGCGGCCGGAATCGACCGTGACGTTGTCGTAGACCGCCGTTTGGAACCCCGCCGCGTTGGCCGTCAGCCGGTAGGTGGCGGCCTGGAGGTTGGCGAAGGCGAAGTTGCCGTCGGCCGAAGACGCGGTGGCCTGCTCGATCCCCGTGCCGAGGTCGCGCAGCCTGATGCCGGCAGTCGGCACGACCGCGCCCGACGGATCGCGGACGATACCGTGGATGCCCGTGGTAGTGATTTGAGCGAAACTGGTGAGCGCCATGGCGGAAAAGGCCGTGGCGATGGCGAGGATGCGGCAGTATCGAAGCATTTGGTTCCTTCCCGACCCCAAGAATCGGCGCGCAAAAACCACGGCAGTGAGTGCCGGTTAACGCAAGTGTATTTTTGTGGAGTATATTCCGCCTGGAGGGCCCCTGTCAAGCGGGATCTTGGCTCGGGTTTCCTCAACATGCCAAACCGTTTATCCATCGCGGACGCCGGGAACCGACGGTTCGGTTAATCGTTTCACCAATTTGCTTGACAACGCGCCGCGTCTTCTGACACGCTGAGTTTTCGTGTTAATTCCTTGGGCGCCATGGCAACGATTAAGGAAGTAGCGCAAAAAGCGGGCGTTTCGGTTGCGACGGTATCGTATGTCCTGAACGACGTACGCAAAGTGCGGCCCGAAACCGAGCAGCGCGTGCTGCTGGCGGCTAAAGCGCTCGCCTACTTTCCGAACCACGCGGCGCGCAGCCTCGCCGCCGGGCGCAGCTCCATCGTGGCGCTGATCGTGCCGGATATCGGCAATCCCTTTTTCCCCGAAATCACGAAGGCGTTCCAGGAAGCGGCCAACGTCTCGGGCATGGAATCGATCGTGATGAACACCAATTCCGACCCGCGGCGCACGCGCAGCGTGATTGAACGGCTGTTGAGCTTGCAGGTGCCGGGCGCGGCGTTCCTCACGTCGCAGGTGGACCGGGCGGTGAAAGACGCGTTGGCCAAGCGCAGCATTCCGGCGGTGTATCTCGATCACGGAGGGCCGGGAGGGCGCATCAGCAACATTGCCGTGGATTATCGCAAGGGAATGCTGGAGGCGATCGATCACCTGGCGCAGCTTGGGCACCGCAGGATCGGATTGATCGGAGGGCCGGCGGATGGGGCGGCGGCGCAGCGGCGGAAGCTGGCGTTCCTGGAGGGTGCGGCCGCGGCCGGGATGGAGACCCGCGTCATCGATTCCGATTTCAGCGTGCCCGGGGGCTATTTCAGTTGCGCGAAGCTGTTGGGCGGGTTCGATGCCACGGCGGTGGTCGCGGCCAACGACCTGATGGCCATCGGCGCGTTGCATTGCGCGTATGACCGGCAGGTGCCGGTCCCGGGGGCTCTCTCGGTGATCGGCTTCGATGACATCTCATTCGCGCAGTTCACGCAGCCGGCGCTGACGACCGTGGCGGTGCCGCGAGTGGAGATCGGCCGGCTGGCGTTCCAGTCGCTTTCGTCGCTGATCGGGAATTCGCACGAGGCCGGGCGGACGTACGAGGTGGGGACGGAACTGGTAGTGCGGCAGACGACGGCTCCGGCACGATAGACTGTAACCGGCCGCCTCGGCCAGGCCTCCCACCGCCCCGAGCACCACTCCCTGGCTGTCCCGGCATGGGGCCGCGGCTGTGAGCAGTCGCGGCTCAGCAACACGTCCGCGCGGCGCGACCGAGGCAGCGGGCCACCTGGGCTACAGTAGAAACTGTGAAGCCGGCCGTCCTCGACAAACTCGCAGCGCTCCCGCTGCATTCGCGGACGCCGATCGAGTGGGGGCTCGCCGTTCTGACCGATCCCATCGCATTGTTGATCGACCATGCGTTCCTGGAGAAAAAGGCGGCCAACAACGCGATGGAGTTGATGACTCACTGGCCCAACGACTGGTTCCCGGGTTGGGTCGAGACGATGACCGGTGTAGCGCGGGACGAGGCCGCGCACCTGGCGCAGGTGGTCCGGCTGCTCAGCCGGCGGGGCGGGCGGCTGGATCGGGGCCACAAGAATTCATACGCCAACGACCTGCGGCGGCTGGTCCGGCGCGGTGAGCCGATGGAGATCGTGGACCGGCTGTTGGTTTCCGCGCTGATTGAACTACGGTCCTGCGAACGTTTTGCCGTGCTGGCGGCCGCTTCCAAAGACGCCGAGCTGGCGGCATTCTACGGCGCGCTGTTCTCGTCGGAGTTGGACCACTACCAGGTGTTTCTCAAGCTGGCTACCGAGGCCGGGCCGGCGCGGGCAGTGGAAGCGCGATGGCAGGAGATGCTCGCGGCGGAAGCGCGGATCCTGGCGTCGCAGCCTCCGGGACCGCGTATCCATTCCGGGCCGGGCTGAGCAGCCTTGGCGCAGAACCGCGGCATGGCCTCGCGAGGCGTTCAGGCCGCCGTCCCTGGGCGCGCCCTGGGCAGCGCCCCTCGTTCGGGTACCGGGCTTCCCTTGGGCGCGCTTGCCGTGAAGGCCGCCTTGGCGCAGAACCGCGGCATGGCCTCGTGAGGCGTCCAGGCCGCCGTCCCACGCGCACTTCGTGAACGTGGCCCAAAAGGCCGGCCTGACGGGCCGCCGCTGGCACGCCGCCACGACCATCCGGTTGTATCGCCACAACCGCGACGGCACGTTTTCCGGCGTCAGCCGTTTGGGCGCGATCCGCGCGGAGCGTTTCGCGTCGCGCCGCCCGCCCGTGCTACCGTAACCCCATGCCCGGAGAACTCTGGCTGATTCGCCATGGAGAAACCGAATGGAGCCGGTCGGGGGCGCACACCGGCCGGACCGATCTTCCGCTCACGCCCGAGGGTCGCGAAAAAGCTGTGGCGCTGGTCCGCCTTCTGGGTGGACGGCGGTTTGCCCTGGTGCTGACCAGTCCTCTGCAACGTGCCATCGAGACCTGCCGCCTCGCCGGCTACGGAGCGGACGCCGGGATCGAGCCGAATCTGCGCGAGTGGGACTACGGCGATTACGAAGGGCGCACAACGCCCGAAATCCAGCAGGAGGTTCCCGGGTGGTCGTTGTGGGTGAACGGAGGGGCGCATGGCGAGACCATCGAACAGGTGGCGGCGAGAGCCGACGCCGTGATCGCGCGGGCGCTGCCAGTGGACGGCGGCGTGGCGCTGTTCGCGCACGGTCACATCTTGCGCATTCTCGCGGCCCGCTGGCTGGGGCTGCCCCCGGATGCCGGCAGGCTGTTCGCGCTGGGCACGGCGTCGGTGAGCACGCTCGGCTACGAGCGCGCGACACGCGTCATTACCCGCTGGAATCTTTCTGTTTCGGGGTGACCAGCGCGACGCGGATGGGTTTGGCGCCGGGCGCAACTTTCATCACTTTGCAGACCAGTTGCAGCGATTCCACGGCGGAGACGATGCGGGTGACGTTGCGGTCGGCATCGGCGCCACTGAGCACGGCCACCTGCCGCGAGGGCGCGAAGATCTCCATCACGCGAATTCGTTCAGCGCCGTTGTGGAACAGCACCACCAGCTCCTCGTCTTCCTTGAGCGCTTTCTGCATGGCGTTGATCTGCCCGAGGATGATGGCGCAGACGTTGTCGGGTGGGGGTGGGCCGGCGGGTTCCTTGGTGGTGGCAGAGAGCAGCGCCTGCTGCGCAATCTGCTTGGTCAAATCGCCTAGTGCCATTCTGGCTTGATGCTAACACGTCCTGCCGGCCTCGCCCGGCGGGGCCGCACGCTGCGCTCGATGCCCCGCCGAACGCCCATCTGCGTGACGGCGCCCCAGTCGATGGTCCCGGCTGCCGACTCCACCGGCGGGCCGGCGCCCCGCTGGACGGCCCCGGCCGCTCCCGGCCGCTGGCGCTCCATCGGCCCGGCCGCGGCGTTAGCATAGCATAAGGTTGCCCATGAAAAAATCGGCTCAGATCACGCTCACCGTGGTAGCCACGGTCGGGCTGGCGGCGTGCGGCCGGCGTCATCCGGATCCTTGCGTATCCGCGAGTTTCAACCAGCAAGTCTGCCAGGAGGCCATCGACCGCGGCGGCTACTACTGGCAAGGGTCGTGGTATCCGATGATCTACCACTATCCCTACCCTTACTATTACGATTCGTACCGGGGCTATGTCTCGCGCGGGGGAAAGGTGACATCGGCGCCATCCACATCGTACAGTGGCTCGAAGTACTCCTCCGGCGGGGGGCACCCGTCCGGTTCGTCATCATCCGGGGTGACGCGCGGGGGATTCGGGTCCAGCGGCGCGGGACATGCAGCGGGGGCTTAATGCGACGGATTCAAGCGACACCACGGGCGGATTGGCAAAAGAAGGTGGAAGAGGCCGGCCTCACCTGGCATTCCGGCGACCAAACTTACTGGAACGAGTCGGCGTTCTATGAGTTCACAGCCAGGGAAGTGGACGTTCTGGAGGCGGCCACCAACGAACTGGAGAAAATGACGCTGGCCGCGGCGCAGCACGCGATCGATCACCGGCTGTACTCGCAGATGGGCATCCCGGAGGTGGCCATACCGCTGATCGAAAGCTCCTGGGAAGCGGAGCCGCCCTCGCTGTACGGACGCTTCGATTTGGCTTATGACGGCGTGCATCCGCCGAAGCTTCTCGAGTACAATGCGGACACGCCGACCTCGCTGCTGGAAGCGGCGGTGGTGCAGTGGTACTGGCTGCAGGACACTTTCCCCAAGCGCGATCAGTTCAATTCCCTTCACGAGAGATTGATTGCGCTGTGGAAGGAACTGGCGCCGTTCCTTCCCGGCCAGAGAATCGACCTTTGTTCGATGGACGACGCCGAAGATGGAATGACGGTGACGTACCTTCAGGACACCGCGCAGCAGGCCGGCCTCACGGCGTCGATTTTCCCGATCGACGAGATCGGGTGGAACGGCCGGGGCTTCGTGGGTCCGGACAACGAGCCGCTTGGGGCCGTCTTCAAGCTCTACCCCTGGGAGTGGATGGTGCGGGAGGAGTTCGGCAAGCACATCGGCGCGGCGGGCACTCTGTGGATCGAGCCGCCGTGGAAGATGCTGCTCTCGAACAAGGGAATTCTGCCGGTGCTGTGGAAGCTCTATCCGCGCCATCCCAACCTGCTGGAGGCGAGCTTCGACGGGCCGGGGTTGATGATGTCATGGGTACGGAAGCCGCTGCTCGGGCGCGAGGGCTCAAACATCACGCTGCACCAGCCGGGCAAGGATCTCGAGACGGGCGGCGATTACGGCGAGGAAGGGTTCATTTACCAGGACCTCGCGCCGTTGCAGAGCTTCGACGGCATGTATCCCGTGCTGGGCAGTTGGGTAATCGGGCACGCGGAGGGAAATGCCGCGGCCGGAATGGGCATTCGCGAGTCGGAGATGCCGATCACGACCAACCTCAGCCGGTTTGTGCCGCACCTGTTCGACTGATCATCCCAAATAATCGAACAGGCTGGTGTGCGGCATTTTCGCACGCATTTGGAAGGCGGCCTGAAGCTGGGTATTGGCCAGGGTGAGTTCCAGCGCAGCGCTGGTTACATCCGCGTCCTCGGTTTGGCTGAGTTGCGCTTGCAGCCGGACGTCCAGGCTGCTGGCATAGTCGTTGGCGCTCTGGATGCGATTCTGCAAGTTGCCATAGAAGGACTGCGCGGCATTGAGATGGCCGGAAGCGGCCTTGATGGAAGCGATGGAGGCGGCGATCTGGGCAGGATCGTTGCTCAAGAGCGCCAGACGCAGATTGTCCAAGGCGGCGAAGACGTTCTCGGGCGCGGTGGCGCCATCGGGGTTGCGGCCGTAGTCGAAGATCTCCTGTCCGGTCTTGGCGGCGGCGAACGATCCTCCGGCTGGATCTTCGACCTGGCGTGTGGCAGTCTGGGCGGTCAGGTGCCGATCTACGCCGTTCGTCGGTAGTCCCGGCGTGCCGTCGTCGTTGGGCGGCGGCGGTGTCAGGTTGAAAGCATAAGCCGGGCTGCCATCCTGGTCCCCGCTGAAGATGTACTTGCCTTGCACCGTGGCCTGGGAGATCGCGACCATCCGCTCCTGCAACGATTGCACCTGCTGCGCCAGGCTCTGGCGGCTGGTGTTGGTCATCAGAATGCCGGTTCCCTGGTTGGCCAGGGTGAGGGCGCTGTCCATGAGCTTGATGGCGTTGCCGAGCGCGTTCTCGGCGCCATCCGTGTTGGTTTTGGCCTGCACCAGATTGATTAGGATCTGGCGATTGTGCTGCTGCCCGGCGCGAAGCTGGAGCAGGGGGCCGACTTGATCGGGGGCGTCCGACGGCACGGATATTCGCTTTCCGGACGAAACCTGCCGATTGGCGTCGGCGATTCTCTGCTGGATACGGCCAGCCTCGGCCAGAAAAAGTTCGGCGGCGGGATCGAGGTTTGTGATCATGAGATTCCTTAAGGCCGCAGGATGTTGATGGCGTCCTGCGTGATCTGGTCCAGGACCGTGATCAGTCGCGAATTGGCTTCATAGGCCCGCTGGAACTGGATGAGAATCGTAGCCTCCGCATCCAGGGACACGCCGGACGCCTGCTGTCGCAGGTTCTTGGCTTGGGCAACGGCCGATTGCCGCACCTGCTGTTGATCCCTGGCTTCGTTGAGGGCGCTCCCGATGCGGGATGCCATTTTGCCAAAGTACTGGTTGTAACTGCCGCCATCGATCTGGTCCGCGCCTTTCGTCGCGGCGGACATGGCCGACAATGCCAGCGGAATTCCATTGGAAACCAGGGGCGGGCCGGGATCGGCGGCAGTCAGTTGGCCGGCAGCTACCGACGGATCGACCGCCAGGGTCCGCGCCACGTTGGTGTCATTGGTGATGTCGTAAGTGAAGAGGGCTACACCCGTCTCGACGGGTGTCCCGCTGGAGTTGTCCAGCGGCGTGAGCAGTTGGTTGACGCGGCCGGCGAACTGTTTGGCCATGGTGTTGAGGTCGCCGGGCTGGTAAGCGTCGCCGATGTACGAGGGCAGCACGCGGTTGCGGACGTCCAGCAGCGCGCCGAGCTGGCCGCCGGTGGTTTGGGATGTGACGTCGGAGCCGTCGGACGCCACAATTTGCGCCGACGGCCGGCCAGCATAGGTCGGCGTATCGGGGATAGCGAGTCTGTAGGCAATCTGGTATTGCCGGTCCGCGATCAACAACGGCGTCTGTCCATTCAGCAGGACCGTCACCGAACCATCGGCCTGCTGCCGGGCGGTGAAATCGACATACTGCGAAAGTTGCTCCAGGGTGGCGTTCACCTGAGCGTCCAGAGCGGGATCGTTTCGGGTACCCCGTAAAGTCTGGCTGTTATACCCCTGGAGGCGCGCGACCAGCGCGTTGACCTGGTCGACCGTCCCTTGGAGTTGTTGCTCCGTATCCTGCTTCGCGCCGGCCAGTGCGGCAGCCGTCTGTTGGAAGGCATTTGCCAGACTGGTAGCCCGGTCGATGACGGTCTGGCGTGCGATGGTGTCGGTGGGGGACTGAGCCCAGGCGGAAAAGCTTTGAAACAGGGTGTTCAGCGCTTTTGGAATACCGGACTGGCCTGAAATGTCGAACAACGATTCGAGAGAAGTAAAGCTGCCGGCGTTCTGCTGCGCCTCTCCGAGCGCGGTCGTCTGACGCCGCACGGCCTGTTCGGCGTACTGATCGCGCGCGCTTTGGATCTGTCCGGCGCGAACACCTCCGGTCGCCCCGACGGTCAGATCGAAGGGCTGGGCGTCCAGTGACAGCCGCTGCTTGGCATAGCCCGGAGTGGAGGCGTTGGCAACGTTATTCTGGGTGACCTGCAAGACCTGATCGAAGGCCTGGAGTGCGCCCGCCGAGGAACCCAAGGTTGCGAGAAGGTTCGACATATTTTTCTATCCCGTCAGATATACCCGCCCCTGGCGAATCACCGGCGCCGGGTCGCCGCGCTCGGTGTAGCCCCCGGTCATGGCCCCCAGGATCCGATTCCACCGGGCGTGGTAGTCCAGCGCACTCTCGAGCAGCCTGGCTGCTTGGCGAACCGCGGATTGCAGCCGGTGGGCCTCTTCGAATGCCGCGCCATCGCCGCGGGCCTCGCTCATCCAGGGACGAAATTCCCCGATCACGGAACAGGCCCGTTGCAACAGCCCCGGACACCCGTCCAGGAATTCGGGGGATGCGGAGACCAGCAGTCCGCAGACCCGCTCCACCTCGGCACGGGCGGCCGCCAGCCCTTCGGCTACATTCGCCGCCGTCATGGCTGCTTGCCACCCGCCGCCAGCCCTTCGGAGACCATGCCTTTACTGGTGGCTATTGAATCGGGCCGATAGTTTCCGCTCTGGTATTGGGTCGCCAGCGCTTGCACCCTGCCCGCCCGCTGAGACTCTGAGGCTGCCAACGCCTGGGAAAGACGCCCCAAGGCGCTGGAAAACTCCACACGGTCGCCATTTGCGCCACCGCCCGATCCTCCAGCCCTGCCGGTTCCAGCCCGGTCCGACTTTTGGGTCTCCTGCGTCCGTCCGGACTCGGCCGTTGAAGCGCCCGTCAGATTCACATCGTAGACTCTCATATAACCGTCGCCAACCTCTGGCTGTATGACATATCGGCTGCCCCTCTCGCCCTCTTTAGCCTGTTTTTCAGAATATCGTGAGATTGATCCTAGCTTAGCTAGCGCCTACGGCTCGATGAACCCGGCCGAAGCGCCGACCCACTCGAAGCCTTTGTTGTGGTCCACGCCCATCTGGCTGCCGCGGCCCATGCGAATGATCGTATTCACCGGCCGCAGGCTCTCCAGCCAGATGTACATGATACGCACCTCGATTTTCGTGGCGCCGAGCGGCGTCTCCACCACCGGCCGGAAATCGACGCGCTCCTGCAAGATGTACTGGCCCCTCCGTTCAGCCGGAACCGCGGCCAATTGCTCCGCGGTCGGTCCAACCACCACACCCGCGCCCGCGAACGAATATAGCGGCTTCAGCACGTAGCGCTCGGGATGATCGACGTTCCCCACCCGATCCAGGAACTGGGTCTCCGGCACGGCCGCGTGCTTCAAGTACGGCAACGAGAACTTGCTCAACCGGAAAAACCAGTTCGGATGTCCGGCCCACTCCACGTCCAGCTCGTCGCGGAAGTCGAAGGCGATCGGGATTTTCTTTCGTTCCAGCTCGTCCACAATCGCGCGATTGTAGATGCGTCGCACCGGAATCTGCCGGCCGTCGCGCTCATAAAACACCCGCCGCCCTTCCCTGCGCAGTGCCGTGATGTCGACCGTCCGCACCCCATACCACCGCTCGGTGAGGACGAAATCGTGGCGCGTCTTCTGGTGCGCCGGATCGATCTCCAGAAGGATCACGTTCTCCGGGTCCTGGTCCCCCACGATCGCCCGGCGCAGCAGCCCGCGGTATTCCCCGATGCCCAATCCTCCAGGCAGCGTCTGGAGCCGCTCGATTCCATATGCTTCGCGGTAACAATCGGCCATCGCCGGCTGGTAACAGTACAACGTCGGGAATCCCTGGATCTCCACCAGCTTCGGTTGCAGGTCCGCGTCCAGCCCGAAATCCGCCTGCACGAACAGCGGATGCGCATCTTCGTTCGGCGCGCGATAAGCTTCCGGAATCGCCTCACGCGACTCCTGCCGATACTGCGGATCGGCCAGCAGTTGCTCCACCATCTCGCGCCCGTACCGCGCCATCTTCGCGATCAGCGCGCCGGGGAGAAAACACGGCGTCTCGCTGTGGCGGAACTGCGTGGGCTCGCCGCAGCGCTGCTCCAGCAACTCCAGGAGGCGCGCGTACTTCGCAGCCGAATAGTTCTGGTTAAACCACTGCCGGTGTGAGGGAATCAAGCAGGAACGCTCCGCCGTGCATGATCTGAAGGCCGTCGATCCAGATGTCGAACTTGCGGCCGACCACGTCGATATGGGTGGACGAATACCAGTCGGCGCCGGTGTGCGCGCCATAAGGATTGCCGAATGCGATGTGGATGCCCGGAATCTTTTCGTCCTGGAGGATGTTGCCGATCACGTCGCGCACCCCGATGTTCGTCCCGATGGCAAACTCGCCCACGCGGTCGCTGTTCTCGTCGGTGTGGCAATAGCTCCAGAACTCGTTCTCCAGTTCCCGGTTCACGGAGTGCGCCTCCCGCAGGCGGCTGCCTTGGATCTCGATGGTCAGCGGCGTCTCGCCCAGGTCCCCGTACTTCTCGCACAGATAGTCGCCCACCACGCCATCGATGACGAAAGTCCCGTTGACCTCCTCCGGCGTGGTGAACGTTTCGCCTCCGGGCAAGTTCCCCCATTTGTGCGGGCTGATGATGCCGCTGGTCTTCAACCACTTCAACTGTGGCGAGAAGCGGCCCACGATCTCGGTCCCCGCCGGATTGGCCGCGCGGATCTCGCGAGCGGCGCTGGCCAGCTTCCAGACTTGCGTGCTGATGCGATCCACCTCGTCGAAATCGGCGCGCATCCCCTCCAGCATGATCCGCCGGTCGATGTTGACCATGTGCGCGTGCCGCATTTTGCGGCGGTTCACCACGTCCGTCAACTGCATGCGGGTGCGCAGTTCGTTGGGCTGGGCCTTCACCGCGAAAATGCTGGCGTCGCTCGACTCCATGTCTTCGAGAATCGCGCCCGGCATGTCCTTCAGCGGGCGTGGCGCGAGGTCCTCCAGGATCCAGGCCTGGTAGCGCAGATTCTCCCGATCCAGCTCGCTCGCCAGCGATGCCGCGATTTCCGAACAGGCGCGGTCGGTGATGAGGGTGACCTTCTCGTCCGGCTGAATCCGTAAACAGCGCGCGATGGCATTCTGCGCCCCCGGGCCAAACTCGGGATCGAACGGCAACCCGCGCAGAAGCTCTTTTCCGTCGTGCATTTCCTACTGTCTCCCGGCGGTCTGCGCCGGCTCCCCCTGGCCCGATTCGGGGAAGAGCCCGCGTTCGGTCTCCTCAATCATATAATCCACCACCTTCTTCAGATCGTGGGTCTCGCGGAAGACTCGCAACTGCCGGTCCGCCCCGTTGCCTTCCTCGAGAATCCGCCGGATGTACCCAATCTCCTTCTGGCTGCCGAGCTCCTCTACCACGTCGCCGATGAACTCCAGGATCTCGCCGATCAGATCGCGGGCGGGCGCCTCGGTCTGCTTGCCAAAGTCGATCATCTTGCCATCGAGACCGTAGCGCGCGGCCCGCCACTTGTTCTCCATGATGAGCGCGCGGTTGTAATGGCGGAACGACAGGTTGCGCTCGTGAAGCTGGTACAGCTTGGCGATGACCGCCTGGCACAGCGCCGCGATCCCAATGCTCTCCTCCAGACGCATGGGCATGTCGCATATGCGGAACTCCAGCGTCGGAAAGTATGGGTGCGGACGGATGTCCCACCAGATCTTCTTGGCATTGTCGATGCAGTTCGTCTTGATGAGCAGATCGACATAGTTCTCAAATTCCGCCCAGCTCTGATACAGGTCGGGAATGTTCGTCCGCGGGAACTTATCGAAGACCTTGCAGCGGTACGACCGCAGTCCCGTGTCCATGCCCAGCCAGAAGGGCGAGTTGGCCGAAAGCGCCAGGATATGGGGCAGGAAGTAGCGGGCGCTGTTCATGAGCTGGATGGCGGTCTCGCGGTCCTCCACTCCGATGTGAACGTGCAGACCGAAAATCAGGTTCGCCCGCGCCACCATCGCCAGGTCCTCCACGATCCGGTGGTAGCGGTCGTCGGGATAGATCTCCTGTTCGCGCCACTCCGCGAAAGGATGCGTGCCGCCGGCCGACAGGCGCAGGCCGTTCTCCTTGGCTAGCGTGACGATGTGCCGGCGGATCGAGCGGATCTCCTCTTCCGCCTCCTGAATGTTCCGGCACACGCCGGTTCCGATCTCGACCACCGATTGGTGCATTTCCGGCTTCAGGCGCTCCGACAGAATCAACTTGCCCTTCTGCAGGATCTCGGCCTGGATGTGCGACCGCAGGTCCCGCGAGACCGGATCGACGGTCTGATACTCCTCCTCGATCCCGATGCTCAGGCTGGGCGGCGAAACCGCATGAGGGGTTCCGGTCATGACGATCCTTTGCCCCGTTTCGGCGCCGGCAGTTTGGCCCCCAGCAGGTTGGCCCAATGATACGGCGCGGCAGCGGCCGGTTGCTGCGCGCGATCCACCGCCATCTGCGCCACGGCGTCCACCGCCCAGCGAAAGTTCTCCTCGCCGACGGATTCGAGAGCCGCATCGGGCGCGGGATTCATGAAGTCGATGGCGTAGGGCACGCCGTCCTCTACCGCGAATTCCACGGTGTTCAGGTCGTACCCCAGAGCGCGGCAAAGCGTTAAGGCATCGCTAAAGATGCGCTCGCCCAGCTTCGGGCCGGGCGGCGGATTTCCGGGCACGTATCGAAGCTGGTGCGGCTGCCCCGGGTCATATCGCATCACGTGGACCTTCTCCTGGTTGATGACGTAGCAGCGGAAGTACTCCTGAAATTTCACCGCGCCCTGCAGGGTCATACAGAGGTCGCCGCTTTCATCGTACGCCGTGAAAAACTCTTCGGGCGAGTCCACCTTGTACACGCTCTTCCACCCGCCGCCGTCGTGCGGCTTCAGGAAGGCGGGGAAGCCGACATAGCCGAAGATCGCGTCCCAGTTCAGCGGGTACTCGAGGTTCCGCATGGACCGGCCGGTGGTGCCCTCGGGATGCTTCTTGTGCGGCAGTAGCACGGTGGGTGGCACCG
>JBGPKH010000018.1:0-32256 GCA_041485845.1 Bryobacteraceae bacterium | reverse complement strand
CCGCACAATCAACTCACTAACGTTGATGCGGCTCTGCCGCCGCAACCGCCGAGGGTAACGTCTTGAGGTTTACGTCATAACACTAAAGTGGTTGTTGTGCCACAGTTCAAGCGCGCAACTGTCTACTTGGACCCGAGCCTGCATAAGGCCCTCCGTGTGAAGGCGGCGCATACCGACCGCAGTCTTTCGGAATTGGTGAATGCCGCTGTGCGCCAAACACTCGCCGAAGACGCCCAGGACTTGGCCATTTTTGCAGAACGTTCCAAGGAGCCGGCCTTGTCATTCGAGGATGTATTGAAGGACCTGAAGCGGCGTGGCGAGCTATAAGCTCCTTATCAAACCGTCGGCGGCCAAAGAGCTGGAGGCGTTGCCCAGGAAAGACCGAAGTCGCATCGTAGCGAAGATGGGGGGTCTCGCCGACAACCCGCACCCGCCCGGTTCGGAAAAACTGTCCGGCGAAGAGAAGTACCGCCTCCGCCAGGACGACTATCGCGTCTTGTACTCAATCCAAGATGCCAGCGCGACAGTCACAATCGTAAAGATCGGCCACCGGCGGGACGTTTACCGCCGTTGACCAACGTGTCTAACTCCCGTTTAGGCTGACCCGCATAAACCGCCGGCCTAATACCCGACGCCCTGACCGAAGGCCGCGGGGTTAAGTGTTTGCCAAGGAGGGCATCACCAGCCAGCCGAGCGGGCTGTGAAACCTCGCCCGCCGCGGTTCAAACACCACGGGCGGCGTTGCGCATCGCGGCGAATCTCTTGAAAACTCTCGCACTGGCTACGGGAATCACCCACATCTCAGCCGTCCCGGACAACGCCACGGATAGCTGCTGATAACCGCCATTATCACCATCGCGCGGGTTCGGCGTCTCCAACGAAGCTGCGGGAAGATTGATCTTGCCTGGTCGCCAAGGGTTTACCGATCCGTGACTATCACTGTCTGAATCGGAGAACCAGGCTTATTTTAACGCCTATGGGGGTCCGGTGCGTGCCGGTGGCGGGGCGGGTGCGGGGGAGAACCGGTGGGTAGATGCCGGGAAGGGCCGGCCTGGTGGGTGCGGTCCGGAGGCGGCTGGTATAACATGGATCTCCATGGCGGCCGAGAAATGGAACGAAGAAGGCAAGAGATGGGAAGCGGACCACGGATTGTTGGATGAGGAGCAGGTCGCGAAATGCGCCCGGGCGGACGAGGACGAACCGTTGCGCTCACCGATCCCGACCCGCATGGTCTCGAACGGCGAGTACCTGCCGGCTCCGCAGACCGAGAAGCAGAAGCACGTGGAGGCGCGCATCCAGGAGTTGACGGAGTCGGCCAGCAAGAGGCTGGGAATCGACCGGCGGCGATTTCTGGTGAGCACCGGCGGCATGGCCGCTTCGCTCATCGCGATGAATGAGGTGTTCGGACGGTTCTTCGACGTGAATCCCATCGAGATGTTCGAGCCAGTAGCCTACGCGCAATCCGCAGCGCCGCGCGATCTGTTCGTGTTCGACGATCAGCTTCACATGGTGCGGGGCAGCCAGCGGGCGGGAGGCGCGGGACTGCGGGCGCTGGCCCAAGGGCCTTCGTCCGCGCCGACTTTCAAGGCCCATCCGTACAACCCCAAGGGCCTTCTCGACGAGCGCGGCGAGGTTTGGGGCGTCTGGAACCCGGCGCTGGCGGGGTTGCCGATCAACGCCGCGAACGCGCAGATCGTGCAGTTCATCAAGGATGTCTTCCTCGACAGCCAGGTGAACATCGGGTTGTTGAGCAATGTCACGGCGTCTTCCGTGACCATCGGAGGGGAAGCTCGCCGCGCGCCGAGGAACGTCGAAGAGGCGTTGCGCGGCGAGATCCTGACGGCGGCGCAGACGGCGGCGGCGCGCAACTTCGTCAACGAAATCTCCGGGTCCACGCGAATGATGGCGCACGGCCTGCTTTACGTCGGCAAGGGCAATCTGGCTTACATCCAGGAGCAGACCGAGAAGAACCAGCCCGATTCGTGGAAGGGCTACAACATCTCCAACGCGGCGAAGGTGGATGACGATCCCAACAGCCTGATGCGGCAATGGCGGCATGACGACGAAGAAGTCGCGTATCCCACGTTTGCCTTGATCGAGAAACTCTACCAGAAGATCAAGAAAGAGAAGCCCGGGTTCAACAATATCTGCGTCCACAAGGGGCTGGCTCCCGGACCGCCCGATCCGAAGAGAGGCCATCCCGGCGACCTGCCCAAGGCGGCGAGGGACTGGCCGCGCCTGAACTTCATCACGTATCATGCGTGTATTCAGCCGGCGTTCTTCTTGTACGACTCGTTGGAGGAGGTCAAATCCGGGACGACGCGTGAAGGCGTGCCGGAGATCAGTTGGACCACGGAGTACGCCATCCTGGCGGCGCCGTGGCAAAACACGTACGCGGAGATCGGGACCACCTGGGCATCGTCGGTGGTGACGTTCCCGACGGTGGCGGCGCACATCATGGGCATACTCATGAAGTTCCTGGGTCCGGACCGGATTGTTTTCGGCTCGGACTCGGTGTGGTACGGGTCGCCGCAGTGGCAGATCGACGCTCTGTGGCGGTTCCAGATTCCCAAAGAGATGCGCAAGAAATACGGCTATCCGGAACTCACGCCCAGCGCCAAGCGGAAGATTCTCGGACTGAACTCCGCGAAGCTGTATGGCGTCAAGGGAGTCTCGGGGGACCTCGAAAAGCATTTCAAGCCGGTGCCGAAGGACTATGAGCAGCGCATGTCGAAGGAGCTGAAGACGATCATGGAGCTGCCGGGATTCACGGCGGACAACATGACCAAGTTCAAGGAGAACTACCGGGCTTCGGGCGGCGAGCCGGGAAACACGCGCTACGGATGGATTCGGACGCGCGAGTAAGTGCCGCCTCAAGCCGGCGGTTGACAGGGTGAAGCCTGTCCTACTAGCGCGCCGCGCCGATCTGCTCGAACGGCACGTTCTGGATGGCGTACCGCTTCCAATCGCGGTAGTCGAAATGCCACCACTCGGAGGGGTTCACGGAGAATCCCTGCTTCTCCATCTCGCGACGCAATAAGTCGCGGCGGGCTCGCTGTTCGGCGGCGCCGCCGGTGTAGCGGGGATAGGAGCGCTCGGACATCTCGTCGTATACGCCCGGCATCTCGACTTCGCGGCCGGTCTGGAGATCGTAGATGGAGATATCCGCCGCGCAGCCGCGATTGTGGCGCGAGCCCTGCGAAGGGTCGGCTACGAACTCATGTTTGCCGGGAGGCGTGGCGTCCCAGAATATCTTGGTGACATACCAGGGCCGGTAGGCATCGAAGACGAGCACGCCATAGCCCTGCTCGATCAATGCGCGATGTGCCCGCAGCAGCCCTTCCGCCGCGGGCCGTTGCAGGAACGCTCGCGCCGAGGAGTACACGGGGGTGCTCAGGAAGTTGCCGGACGTCGCATAACGGATGTCGAGCTGGATGCGCGGGTCGAGCGTGGCGAGCTCCACCAGGTCGGACTTGCGGAAACTTCCGCGCTCTCGGGGAGGCTTGGCCTGGAGTGCTTCGGCGCGCAGTTCCGCGACGGGCCGCACGGGCTGGATGCGAAAGATCCCCGAGCGGGGCTGGGCCGCCAGTGCCAGGGCGAGCAGTGTGCAGGAAGCGAGGTGCTTGGTCATAGCTGTGGTCGTGACTTGTCAGGATATCGTAAACCGGCTTGGCCATCCGGGGTTATAATCCCGCTATATGGATTTGCCTGGGATCGTCACAAATGATACAGCAGCCGTGATCCGCGTGCTCGCCGACTATTACAGCGCCGTCAGTAGTCTCGAAATCCAGGCGGTCTTGCCCTACTTCCACGAGCCCTGCCTGATGATTGGACCCCAAGGAGTGATCGCGGCGCCCACGTTCGCCGAACTGGCGGCTGTCATCACGTCTGCCATGGAAGGGCTCCGGTCCAGAGGATACGGCCGGAGTGAACTGAGCCTGCGACACGTCCAGTCGTTGAGTGCGACCGCGACATTGGCTACCGGGGTTGCGCTACGGTATAAGGTCGACGGACAGGAGTTGGAGCGGGTAGGTGTGACATATGTGCTGCACAAGACAGGCACTGCGTGGAAGATCGCCGTGCTCATCCTCCACGATGGATGAAGCCGCACGGCGCGAATAGCTGGGACTCGCCGTCCCCAAGCGCCTGTCTCCGATCCCTGCGGCCCCACCTGCAACCGCACGGTAACGCACCAAACCCGAAAATGTAATAATTGACCTCCAGGCAGGGAAAACCGTTCATGTCCACGACGCAACCGATCACGCGCCTCCTCCTGGAGTGGCGCGGCGGCAGCGAGCTGGCGCTGGAGCAACTCACGCCGCTGGTCTACGCGGAGCTGCGTAAGCTGGCCGGCGGGTACTTGAGGCACGAGCGGCCCGGCCACACGCTTCAGCCCACTGCCCTGGTCCATGAGGCCTACCTGCGGCTGGTGGATCGGGACCATCACAATTGGGAGAGCCGCGATCACTTCTTTCGGGTGGCGGCCCACCTGATGCGGCTGATCCTGGTGGACTGGGCACGCCGGAACCACGCCGTCAAACGGGGCGGCGGCGCGCAGCAGGTGACTCTGGAGGAGATCGTCGAGCCCGCCTCGCGAAGCCCCGAGGAGTTGATCGCGCTGGACGACGCGCTGACGAAGCTGGGTGAGGTGGACGCGCGAAAAGGCCGGATCGTCGAGTTGCGCTTTTTCGGCGGGATGACTGTGGAAGAAGTGGCGCAAAGCCTCGGCCTCTCTTCCGCCACCGTGGAGCGCGAGACGCGCGTCGCCCAGCTCTGGCTGTACCGCCGGATGGGCGGCGAGACGGCATGAGTCCGGAGCGCTGGCAGCGCGTCGATCGAATCCTCCAGGAAGCGCTCGAACGGGACGCAGCCGGGCGCGCCGCCTTTCTGGAGCAGGCCTGCGGCGATGACCGCTCGCTGCGCGACGAGGTCGAGGCCTTCCTTGCGGTCGACGGCGCCGCTCAAAAGGCCATCGCCGGAGCGGTGCAGCGTTCCATCGACTCTTTCCATGACGAGCAACTGGGCTTTGCCTAGGGCGATCGCATCGGCGTCTACCGCGTGGTCCGCGAAATCGGCCGCGGCGGCATGGGCACCGTCTATCTGGCCGAGCGCGACGACGGCCAGTTTCACCAGCAGGTGGCCATCAAGCTGGTCACGCGCGGCATGGACACTGCCGAGCTGCTCCGGCGCTTTCGTAACGAACGCCAGATCCTGGCGCGCCTCGACCACCCCAACATCGCGCGCCTCCTGGATGGCGGCAGCACCGCCGATGGGCGCCCGTTCCTGGTGATGGAGTACGTGCAAGGCAAGACCATCACGGCTTACTGCGCCGATTGCGGGATGACCGCGCGCCGCCGCATCGAGCTGTTCCGCAAGGTGTGCGCCGCTGTGGAGAGCGCCCATCAGAACCTGGTGGTGCATCGCGACCTCAAGCCGGGCAACATCCTGGTGGATGCGGACGGCGCGCCCAAGCTGCTGGACTTCGGCATCGCCAAGCTGCTGGGACCCGACGATGCCGGCCAATTCACCATTACCGGCGGCGGGATGCAGATTCTGACCCCGGACTATGCCAGCCCCGAGCAGGTGCGTGGTGAGCCCATCACCACGGCCACGGACGTCTATTCGCTGGGCACGATCCTCTATGAGCTGCTCACGGGCAGCCGCGCGCATCGCATCACCACGCTCACGCCGGCGGCAGTTGCGCAGGCCGTCTGCGAGGAGGAGATTGTCCCGCCGAGCGTCGCGGCGCGAACGACGCCAAGCGCGCCGGCGTCCCCCGCGGAGCTGGCCGGCGACCTGGACAACATCCTGCTCACCGCGCTGCGCAAGGACCGTCACGAGCGCTACGGCTCCGTCCAGCAATTCTCCGAGGACCTGCGGCGCTATCTGGAAGACCTGCCGGTACTGGCGCGGCCGCAGACTCTGCGCTATCGCGCCGTCAAGTTCGCCCGCCGCAACCGCGTGCCCGTGATCGCCGCCGCGATGGTGTTTGCCAGCCTGGTGGGCGGCATCGCCTTTTCCACTTACGAGGCGCGTCGCGCCGCGCGCCGCTACCAGGAAGTCCGCGGACTGGCCAATTCCTTTCTCTTTGAAATTCACGACCTGATCGAGACGCTGCCGGGAGCCACCCTCGCGCGGGAAGCCATGGTGCGGAAGGCGCTGCTGTACCTCAACAGCCTGGCGCGCGACTCCGGCGGGGACCCTTCGTTGCAATTTGAACTGGCCAACGCATACCTGAAGATCGGCGATCTGCAGGGCTACGCCCCGCGGCCGAACCTGGGCCAGTTCGACGCCGCGCTGGTCAGCTACCGTAAAGCGCTGGCCATCGCCGAACAGTTGGGCGCGCGCGATGCCGATCCCAGGATCCAGCGCATGCTCGCCGTGGCGCATCACCGCATCGGATACCTGATGAGGGTTCAGCGACTCGAGGCGGGGCTGGAACATTATGGCCGTGCGCTGGAGTTGCTCGATCCGCTGTACCGGAAGCAACCGGGGAACTCCGAGGATTCGCCGTTGCTGATTACCCTCTATGGCCATCGCGGCGACGTGGAGATGATGCTGGGACGCGTCGCAGACGCGGCGGCGAGCTGGCAGCGCACGCTCGACATCGCGACGAGCTGGAGTCTCCAAGACTCCGGCGATGCCGCGCGCGTGGCCCTCGCCACAGGTCACCGCCGCGTCAGTCTCGGCCTGCAATCGGCCGGCGACCTCGCGCCCGCCATGCAGCATATCCGCGAGGCGGTGGCCCTCCAGGAGGCTCTCTCCAACAGCCAGCCGGCTAACGCGCTAAGGCGCCGCGATCTCATGAACAGCTACGAACAGCTTTCCAGGATCGCGGGGCACCCGGACTATTTGAACCTGGGAGATCGCCAGACGGCGCTGGCCTTCAATGGGAAAGTAGTTGCCATCGCCGAGGCCCTGTCGTTGGCCGATGCGAGCGACCGCATGGCTCTTGGGGACCTGGTGATTGCGGTGCGCGACACCTGCATCATGATGTCGGGGAGCGATCCTCTACGTGTCGTCGAACGCTGCCGCAAAGCTCTGGAAATCGGGGCCAGGCGCGACATGGTGGATTCGGAGACCGCCTACACCGGGCCGGCCCTTGCGCTGGCGCTGCAAAAACTCGGGCGGAACGGCGAGGCATTGGAAATGGGTCGCCGCGCGGTCCAGGCGCAAGGCCGCAGAATGGAGCGCGAGCAGGGGCGCAGCGACATGGTGCTGGAACTCCTCCGCATCCACAACCGGATTGGCGAAATGTCGTTGGCCATGCGCGATTACCGCGCGGCACTCGATCATTACCACGAGGCGGTCGCGTTGGGCCAGGATCTGTTACGGTCACGGCCGTCGGACCTGGTGCTGTACCGCGACCTGGCCGACTGCTACGAGAACCTCGGCCGCTGGTACGAGCGGCGGGATCGCGCTCAGGCCCGCGAGTGGTATCGGAAGAGTCTCGACATTTGGAGCGCGTGGCCGCGCACGGCGGTCTCCACCAGCTTCGACCGCCAGCGGCGCGAACAGGCGGCCCGGGCCGTCTCTCGCTGCGACGCCGCTCTGGCCCATACACCTTCTCGTCCTTAGTCGCGATAAACCACGCGTCATTTTTTCTTGATGGGTTTTTCCCGAAACCTGCGCCTATGTGAGTGGGACAGGCAGTAAGGCCTCCCCCAACCACGAACACAACGACAAAAGGAGAAACCACAATGCAAACGAAAACGAATTTGAAGGCGGGTGCTTTGACCCAGAACCACAACGAAACCCTCGCCAGCGGACTGCGCGTGAAGAGCGCGGTGAAGGCCGGCGGTTTGGTCACCAACCACAACGAAACCCTCGCCGGCGGGCTGCGCGTGAAGAGCGCGGTGAAGGCCGGCGCTTTGACCCAGAACCACAACGAGACCCTCGCCGGCGCACTGCCGGCGGTGAATCCGAATGCCGCGATCGAGATCGAGGACGCGGAGTTGGAGATCGTCTCGGACGCGCTGCGGGTACGGACCGGGCTGCTTGCCGGGCGCAGCTTCCAACCTTGCATCTGACAGGGAAGGCTCCGGCGGGAGAGACCAATGCTCACACCCAATGTCGCGGGGTTCTTCAAAAAGGCCCAGGCGGATTCCGGCCTGGCCGGGGAAATGAGAAACGCCGGCAATTACCAGGGCCTGGCGGAATTGCCGGAGCGCGCGGGTGAGCCCGCGAGCTGCGCGCGGCGTTTGGCGCGCGCAACGCCCGGGCGCCGGCGCCGCACATGATGCGCCGCGGCGCGATCGAGCCGGTTCCGCTCGCGCCCGTTCCCCCAATCGATCGGGACCTCTGGAACCGTGTCGCCTTCATGGACCTCAGCCCCGTGGTCACGCAACTCGTGAATTACACAGGCCGGACCGCGGAGCGGGAGGCCAAGGCGGAACATCGCTGCCGGCGCTTCTTCTGTCTCCAGGCGACGATGCCGGAAGGCAAGGCGGCTCCCCCTCTGGAGGTCGACGAATTCTGGCACCAGCACATCGTCAACACCGAACGATACGGTCCGGATTGCCGCCAGATCGCCGGGCGATTCGGCGCAAGCTCGCGAACTATCGGCCGTCTGGCTGACGACGTGGGTGGCGTACGAGTCGCGGTTCGACGAACCGTACGACCTCCTGCAAGCTGGCTACTCCAGCCCGGCCCCCTTCAGCATCTCCAGGAACTGGCGCTCCGTGCGCATATCGATGGCTTGCGCCACGAGCTTTCCCTGGCGATCGAAGAGGAAGCTCTTCGGAATGCCCTCCACGGCGAAGGCGGTGTGGACCTTGCGGCCGGGGTCGAGCAGAATAGGGAAAGTGTAATTCTGCTTTTGGAGAAAGCCGGTGACCACGTCGCGCTCCTCATCCGACACCCCCAGCACGGTGAACCCCTGCTTCTCGAAAGAGCGATAGAGCTTTTCCATATCCGGCATTTCTTTGCGGCAGGGCGTGCACCACGTGGCCCAAAAGTTCAGCAGCACCACGCGGCCGCGCAGGGCAGACAGTGAATAGGCCTTGCCGTCCAGGCCGGTGAGCGTGAATCCGCTTTCCTGCGCCACGGTTTCGCGCAGTGCCAGCACGGCGCCGGCGGCATCGAGCGCGGGGTCGGAATACGGTGCGGGAACGTGTTCGTAGCGCACCAGGCTGGCCAGCTCGAGCCACGCGCCGGAATCGGCCTTGGTCTCGCGAATGGCTTGCGCCAGGGCGATTGCCACGGCGGTTAACGCCTCCTTGCCGAGGTCGCCCTCGGTGGAAAGATTGCACAGACTCCGGGCCAGGCTGAGCTTCTCCGCGCCGCCGGGGAGTGTGCGCACCTGCGCGGCGGTGGTAAGGGCCAGCTTCGCGCGGTCGGCATCGGTGGGCTTGCCGCGGAATTGCGAGAGGCTTTGCCGGATCGAGGCGGTGACGGCGGTCGAATCGGCTGCGTTGGGTAGGGGAGCGCCCGGGGGTCTGAGATTGTATCCGCGCAGCGTGACCGGGCTCGCAACATCCCAGCGGCTCAAGACGGGCTTGAACTTCTCCAGCCGCTCCGGCGCCAACGCGTGGAGGCGCCCGGCGGCAGCCAACAGCAAGGTGTCGCGGGAATTGGTGGTGGCGACCGTGGCGGCGCCGATCTGGAAGGTTGCCGTCACGCTGCTCTTGGACTTTTCGCCGTAGCCCGGCGCGGATGCCGCGGTGAGTATGCGCTCGTAGAGATCGGCGGCCGCGCTCGGAGAGGCGGAAGCGGCCGAGCCCGCGGTGGTGATGAGCCACCAGGCGTCCCACGGTTCGAGGTCGTCGAACGAGAAGGCGGCCACGGATTCCTGGAACAGTTGGGCGGCTACGGCGGGCTTCTCCCGAGTGAGTGGACCGATCAGCGGCGAGACCGCGCGCACCCCGACCTTGCCCTCGGAGAGCGACGATCGATACAGCGTCAGGGCGATCTCCGTGTGGTTGGACTGCGCCAGCGCGCCGATGAGCGCGGGTATGCCGGCAGGCGCGGCCCCCGGCAGCGTAGCGATCGCGTCGTTCGGAGCGAGCTCGGCCAGAGCCCGGATCACGCTGGGTCCGACGTTCGGGTCCTTGCCGGCGCGCAGTTGTTCCAGCGTGACGTCGACGAACTTGCGGGCGAGCTCGGGGTAGCGCGCCTGCAAGGCCTGGGCTGCATACATCCGGAACTGGATGGCCAGCGGGGCCGTCAAGCGGTCGGCTTTCCGTTCCGCGTCTTGTGCGGTCTGCGGCGTGGACCGGGCGTCTCCGGCGGCGTATGCCGACAGGCACAAAAGCAGGGGCGTCCAAAAGCGAAGGAAGAGCATTTCGAACTCCTTGGCCGGAAGTATAGCAGAGCCAGGGGCCGGGGGCCGGGGGCGCGAGTTGATAGTACGTGACCCGCCGGTTGTGGTCCGACACACCCCACTCGGTGGCCAGCGCTAGCCCCCGGCCATCTGCCCGCGGGGCAACGTCCTGGCGGCGCAAGGAGACATCCCCGGCGCCAGGGAACATCTGCGCCAGGCCATCGCAGGGAGCGATCGGGCGGTCGCGCAGGAAGCGGCGCGAGCGCTTCAGCAACTGGGGGGCCGCTGATGGAGGCGGGTTCGCCGGGATGGCGGATGCTCCCGATTGCGGGGCGCGCCGCAGGTCCTCGGAGAATCGCAAAGCTCTGGAAATCGGGGCCAGGCGCGACATGGTGGATTCGGAGACCGCCTACACCGGGCCGGCCCTTGCGCTGGCGCTGCAAAAACTCGAGCGGAACGGCGAGGCATTGGAAATGGGCCGCCGTAAGCAGATCGCCGACGTGGTGAGCGGCGGGAGTTACTGCTGGCAGATCGCCTTTACGCTCTATTTCGGCGTCGGCAAAGCCGATAGAGCCGATCGGATCGAGGTGCGGTGGCCCAGCGGAGAGAAGCAGTCGTGGACGAACGTCACGGTCAACCAGACGGTGCTCATCACCGAGGGCCGGGACAAGCTTGGACAGGCGCCGTTTTCGGGAAGCGGCGCGCGGTAAGCAATCGGAAAGCTAAGGCCGATTGTCAATCGGCCGCAGGTTGACAACCTGCCCCACTACTGCGCGGGCGGTTTGGGCGGCGCTGGCGCCGGATCGCGCCTGGGCCCCAGTCCGAGAGCGATCAGCGAGAGCGAGTTGATCTTGCCCGTGGATTCCAGGTTCTGGTCGGCCTGGAACCGCTTGAGCGCGTCGGTGGAGGACTCGCTCCAGGCACCGGCGGCGGCTTCGGGTTTCAGGTAGCCTTTGGCCACCAGGGCGTCCTGGATCTCCTTGTAGCGCTCCGCGGTAGGTACCGTCTGGCGGTTGCGCCACGTGGTGCGGGGAGCGGGCTTCTTTCCCTGCCGGGATGCCGTGGTCCGGGCGTTCGACCCCGGGCGAGTCGCAGTCGTTCTGGACGAAGCCCCGGATTTTGCGGGGACCGTGCGTTTCTTTTTCGTCGCGGCTTTCTTGGCGGGGGTTGAAGTCGCCGGGGCGGGGGTCTCCGCACCCCAGGCCAATGCCGCCATCGCGAGAGCGGACGCGCAATACAGGATCTTCCGCATCATTCCAGTTCAGTCTATTTTATCAGCTCTGCCCACCCAAAAAAGGCGGCCGGGGTCACCCGGCCGCCAGTTGCTAAGGAAAGCGGTAGATGTGGCTTAGCGCGAATTGCCTGGCAGTGCACCCGCCAGGAACTGAGAGGCCCATTCGCCGTTCCGGCCGGTCCGCCGCATCACGCGGAAGGCGACTGCATCACCCGGCTTCAGGGCAGACTGCAGCTTCTTCACGTCGTCGGTGGAGCTGATGGGCGTCTGGTTGATGTCCGTGAGCACATCGTTCTGGCGCAACCCGACATCCTCGGCAAAGGAACTGGGCTCCACTTCGGCGATGAGGATGCCGCCGGTCTGCTTGAGGTTGTGGCTCTGGCGCCATTGCTCGCTCAGGTTCTGGATCGACATGCCGAAGCTCACGGTGGCGCCTTCGGGCTTGACCTGTTCCTTGTCGGACGGGCTGCCAAAGCGGTCCGGGAAGATCTGGGCGAGATTGCCGACCACCACCTTGAAGTTCTCGTGCTTGCCGCCGCGCAGAACCGTGAGGTTGACGGTATTGCCGACCTGAGTGGCCACCACGGTGTTCACCAGGTCGCCGCCGTCATGCACCGGCTTGCCATTGATGGCGGTGATGATGTCGCGCTCTTTCAGGCCGGCCTTTTCGGCAGGTCCGCCGGGAGCCACGCTCCCCACGAAGACGCCATCGCCGACGCCGCCGTAGGCCTTCAGCAGCGAACGCGCCTGCTCCGGATCGGACGAGAAAGTGATGCCGATAGAGCCGCGAACCACCTTGCCGTTCTTGATGATCTCGTTGTAGACCGTAGCCGCCATGTTCATCGGCATGGCGAAGCCGATTCCCTGGTATCCGCCCGAGCGGGACGCGATCGCGGTGTTGATGCCGATCACTTCGCCGCGGATGTTGAGCAGAGGGCCGCCGCTATTGCCGGGGTTGATGGCCGCGTCGGTCTGCAGGAAATGCTGGAACTGCTGTTGCGGATCGACGTCGCGCTCTTTGGCGCTGATGATACCCGCGGTCACGGTAGCCTGGAATCCAAACGGGGAGCCGATGGCCACGCACCAGTCGCCCACTTGCACGGCATCGGAATTGCCGATCTTGGCAGGGCTCAGGTTATGCTTGCCTTCGACGCGGATCACCGCGAGGTCGGTGGGGGCGTCGACGCCAATTACCTTGGCATCGTACTCCGTGGGGTCGCCGGTGAACTTCACCTGGATGCGGTCGGCCTTGTCGACCACATGGTTGTTGGTGAGAATGTAGCCGGCCTTATCCACCACCACGCCGGAGCCCAGAGCTGAGCCTCGACGCTGGCCCAGTTCGGGATTTCCCTGCCCGAACGGGTTACCGAAGAAACGGTTCAGGAAATCGTCCATCCCGCCGTTGGTATCGCCCTGGTCGTCCTCATCGGGAGGAATCAACTGGCGGCGATTGGGGTTATTGTTACGAGTCCGTGTGGGGACTTTGGGCAAATAGGTGGTGGAAATGTTCACCACCGATGGTTCTACCTGCTTCGCAATCTGGCTGAACGTGTTGGAAAGCTCAACAGGGTTGGGAATGACCAGCGGCGTCGCGCCGGGCGCCGCCGTCGGTTGATCTTTTGCTGCTTTGACGCCCGAGTTGATCAAGGTACCGATCACGATACCGATCGACAGCGTGAACAGGATCAACGTAAACGAAAGCAGCTTCTGCGTGCGCAACTTGTCGAAGAAATTCATGGGTTCTCTTTTACTCCTCTGTGGACATGCAGCCGGAAAATATTATATTCCTCCGGCAATCGCTATTGTGATGGATGTGGCCGGGAATTCAACGGTTTCATTTCCACCAACAGTACTCCGCTCAAGATGAGAGCCGCGCCCACGGCAGCGCGCCCCGAGAGGCCCTCACCCGCTACCAAAAACGACGTTATCCAGGCAAATACGGGTTCCAGCATGTAGATCAGGGCCGTCCTGGTCGCGGTGGTGTATTGCTGGGCCCACGCCTGAATGGTGAACGCCAGGGCAGTGCAGACCAACCCTGTAACCAGTATGGCCCAGACCACCGCCGGACGCCACTCCACACGGGGCGTTTCCGCCCACCAGAACAGGGAGAGCGCCAACAGCGCGGCAGCGGCTATCTGGGTGACTGACAATAGTTCGAAGCTCATCCGCCCGGAAAAGTGGCCTAGCGTGACGATGTACGCGGCGAATGCGACGGCGCCGAGAAGCGTCAGCGCATCGCCCCGGCCAATGGAACCGGTGACACCTTCGAGGGTCATCAGACCCAAGCCGGCTGTGGCCACGAGCACCCCAACCACCTCGGAAACCTGGGGTCTGTTCTTATAGACGAGCGCACCGAGCAAAGGTACCATCACCGACGTCAGACCGGTCAGAAATGCCGATTTCGGCGCGGAAGTGAACCGTAGGCCGATCGTTTGCATCGCGTAACCGCCAAACAGGAAGGCCCCGGCGAGGGTGCCCGCGCCCGCAGCCTTCCACGGCCATGGACCCCGCCCGGCGCCAGGCAAGCGCAGCAGGGCGGAGCGGTTAACGGCGAGCGCCAGAAGCGCCAGGGCGGCGAGGGAGAAACGCATCGCCAGGAACAGGATCGGCGAGACATCGCTCATGGCGGATTTGACCAGAACGAATGTGGCGCCCCAGACCACGGTATTAAAAAGGAGGGCTGCGTCGGCTTTGCGAAGATTCACTTGCCGGGTCCGCCGTTTGCGGCATTGCGCATGAGCATCAGCAAGGTGAGGAAGGTGCGCTTCAGGCCGAGGTCGCGCCCCTCCGGCCGGAACCACTCCTGCGCGGTGTGGGCGCCTCCACCGATGCCGCCGGCGCCGATCGACAGGGCCGGGATCCCCAGGGAGAGCGGGATATTGGCATCGGTGGACGAAGTGTCGATGTGTGAGCGTATACCCAAATGTGCGTCCACGGCGCGCAGATATTGCAAGATGGCCGCGTTCCCGGGAAGGGCGGCGGCGGGACGCGAGCCGATCTCCTTCAGCTTGGCATAATTAGGCACGCGGCGCCGATAAACCGCGCCCGCCGATGTTAATCAAACGCGCTCTCGGACACCGCGGAGCGCCCGCGGCGCGGCAGTCGATTCGCCGGACTCCGCCGCGCGTTCGCCCGGTCGCCCGATGGCGGCTTGCGAGCGGCTTTATTCGCGGATGCGCCACTCCGGGATCCCAGCCGGGTCCCCGTACCGGCGCACTGATTCATCGGCCCGCCGGCTGGGCACGCACGATTCCCTGGCCCTCGCGGACCGTGATGAACTGATCGGCTTTTGCGCGAGGAATGGTTTCTACTCCACCGTTGGGCCAACGGATCGTGAGGCCGGCACTGGTTTCGCCGCCCAGGCCGAAATGCAGGCGGCGGTCGTTCGACGAGTAAAAGCTGGATTGGGCGCAGAGTTCCTGAGTCTGCTGGCGCGCGCCATACCGCACGGTGACCCTTGCGCCGATGGCGCTGCGGTTGCTTGTGGCGCCGACGAGCTGGACTTTCAACCAATGGTTGGTCCCGGATAAGTCGTTGCGCAGCAGGGAAGGCGGCTCGTTCAGGTTGATGATGAGAATGTCGATGTCGCCGTCGTTATCGAAGTCGCCGAACGCGCAGCCGCGGCTGGAATGCGCCGCGACAATGCCGGGGCCGGCCTCCTCGATCAGCTCCTCGAATTTGCCGTCGCCCAGATTCCGGAAGATCAGGCGCGGCGTTTTGTAAGGATACGCCGGGACTCGCCGCTCCACCTCGGGGTAGACGCTGCCGGTCGCGATGAAGAGGTCGGGCAGGCCGTCGTTGTCCAGATCCACGATTCCCGCTCCCCAGCCTACGTAGCGGGTCTCGACGGCAAGGCCGGCGGTCACAGTGACATCGTCGAAGTGGCCCTTGCCGTCGTTCAGATAAAGGACGTGCGTGTCATCGGCGAAGTTGGTCTTGAGGATATCGAGGTGGCCGTCGAGGTTGAAATCGCCGACGCCGACGCCCATGCCGGCCTGTTCCTGGCCGTCTTCGCTCAGCGCGGCGCCGCGCTCCAACCCTTCTTCGCGGAACGTGCCGTCGCGGTTGTTGCGAAAAAAAAGACTCGGCTTGGAGTCGCAGGCGACGTAGATGTCGGGCCAGCCGTCGTTGTCAAAGTCCGCGGCCACGGCGGTCATCGGATAGCCGCCACGCGCGGCGGATACCCCGGACTTCTCACTGACGTCGGTGAACGTCCCGTCGCCGTTGTTGTGAAACAGCCGGACAAAACCGGTGGGCAGGCCGCGCGGGCCGCAATTGACCGGTACGCCCTTCCAGTTGCAATCGGGGTTGTCGCCGGGTTTCGGCAGCTTTTCCAGGGTAGTGTCCAGATACGTGGCTACGAACAGGTCGAGATGGCCGTCCCGGTCGTAATCCACCCAAGTGCAGCCCGACCCATAACGAACCGCTGTTCCGGCCAGGCCCGATTTTCCGGTGACGTCGGTAAACGTGCCATCGCCATTATTGCGATAGAGCACGTTGTGGCCGTAGTTAGTCAGGAAGATATCGTCAAAGCCGTCGTTGTTATAGTCGCCGATAGTAACTGCCGCGGCCCAGCCGGCGCGGGTCAGGCCGGCCTTGGCGGTGACGTCCGTGAAAGTCCCGTCCCGGTTGTTCTTATAGAGACGATTGGTCGTTCCGGGCGGCGCGCCGGCAAGTCTCGTTCCGCTGGGCACGAACAGGTCCATCCAGCCGTCGTTATCGTAGTCGATAAATGCCGCGCCGCAGCCTACGACCTCGATAATGTAGGTCTTCGTGTCCACCTCGCCATAAATGACGGGCTCCCGCAGTCCCGCCCGCTGAGCGACATCCGTAAACCGGGCCAGGAAGGGACGTCCGGACGGCTTGCCCCGCGGCAGGGGCTTGACCCCGCGGGTGGAGACGCCCTGCCCGCGGGCGGACGCGGCGGCGGCCAGTAGCGTCAATACCTGCCGGCGCGCGATCATGGGAGTGGCTCTACGGCGTCGAGGGTCTTGCCGGAAGCAACGTTGTCGAACCGCTGAACGGCGCCGGACGGCCATCGTATCTCCACGGCCTTTGCCAGCCTGTCGCTCCCGATCCCGACGATGAGGCGCTTGTCGCTGGCCGAAAGATACCCTGCCGCGGTGTTGATCGTATAATGCTGTGTCAGACCCGACGGGGAAGTTACTTTGACGCGGCACCCGATGCCGTCGCGGTTCGATTTCCTGCCCTTGGCGCGAATGCCAATCCAGCCGTTGCGATTGCCGCCATCGTTGCGCAGCAGGTACGCCTTCTGTCCGATGTTACTCACAACGATATCGATGTCGCCATCATTGTCGATGTCGCCGAATGCCGCTCCCCGGCCGGCCCAGGCGCCTTTCAGCCCGGGACCGCCGTCTATCGCGGTGAAGCGTCCCTGTAAGTTGTGAAGCAGCAGCGGCGGCTGAAGATATTGCAAGTCAGGTGATGTTATGTGGACGTTATCCATTACATGGCCTTGGGCTATAAATAAGTCCTTCCATCCGTCATTGTCGAGGTCCACAAAGCGGGTGCTCCAGCCGGAGTATTTCAGCGTCGCCCGGCCGACACCCGACTGGTCGGTTACGTCGGTGAAGGCGCCGTCGCCGTTGTTTTTGTACAGCACGTACCGCTGGCCGGAAAGGTCGGTCACGATGATATCGGGACGGCCGTCGTTGTCGTAGTCGGCGAAATCCACTCCCATGCCGGCGAATGTCCTGCCATCTTCATTGAAGCCGACGCCGGCCGTTAAGGAGACGTCGGTGAACGTGCCGTCGTGGTTGTTGCGGTAGAGAAAGCACTGGACCGAATCGTTGGCGACGTAGATGTCGGTCCACCCGTCTCCATCGAAGTCGGCGAAGGCTACGCCCAACGACTTGCCCGCGGGGTTGGCGATTCCCGCCTTTTGCGACACCTCGGTGAACGTCCCGTCGCCGTTGTTGTGGTAGAGCACGTTGGCGATGCCCGGGTAATTGTCGGGATGGCAGTAGGCGCGGCCGCCGGGCTGGCGCTCGCCGCAGAAGCGCGTGTCCTCGAAGCTCCACTCCACGTAACGGGTGACGAAGAGGTCGAGCCTGCCGTCGTTGTCGTAGTCGAAGAAGCCCGCACTGGTGCTCCATCCGCTGCTCGCGACCCCGGCTTTGGCGGTGACGTCGGTGAAGGCGCCGTCGCCGTTGTTATGGTACAGGGTGTTGCCGCCATAGCCGGTGACGTATAGGTCTTCGAAGCCGTCGTTGTCGAAATCGCCCACCGCCACTCCCATCCCGTAGCGGTTCTGCGGCATTCCGGTCAGGCCGGCCTTTTCGGTGACATCGGTGAAGGCGCCGTCGGGATTCTGGCGGTAGAGGCGGTTCCAGTATTTGCGTTCTGACTTGTCGGGCAGCCTTCCGGGCGGCATCGGGTCGTCGATTTTGGCGCCGTTCACGAAGAAGATATCGAGGCGGCCGTCGTTGTTGTAATCGAGCAATGCCACCCCGCCGCCCATTGTCTCCGGAAGATATTTGCTGCCGGTCGGCGAGTTGGCCTGGGTGAAATCGAGCTTCGCATCGGCGGTGGCGTTTACCAATTGCACCCCGGTGCCGGCAGCCAGCGCGCTGCACAACAGGGCGAGAGTCAGCCAACCGGCGCGACGACGCACTACTTGCCCCTGAACCTTTCCCGCCGTACGATTCCCTCCGCTTCCCGGATCACCAGCAACTGGTTGGGTTGGACATCGCGGAACGACTCCTTGGATCCCGAAGGCCAGGCCACCTCTACAGCGTCCACCCGCTTCGCCGTGCCCAGGCCGAAGTGGAGCCGGAGGTCGTTTTGCGAGTAGTAGCCGGACCCGCTCATCACCTCGCCGATCTGCGCCAGTTCGCCGGCCGCCACACGCACGCGCGCGCCAATCGCGCTGCGGTTCGAACGCGTCCCGACGCACTTGACGAGCAGCCAGTTGTTGCGGTTGCCGCCATCATTGCGCAGCAGGGACGGCGGCCCGTCGAGATTGTTCACCACGATATCGATGTCGCCGTCGTTATCCAGATCGCCGAAGGCGCAGCCGCGGCCGAGGTTGGCCGCCGTAATCCCCGGCCCGGCGCTCGCGGAAACGTCCTGGAAGCGGCCGTTGCCCAGGTTGCGATAGAGCAACCGCGGCTGCCTGTACGTCACATGGAGCTTGCGGCCGGCGATTTGCGGGTACACGTGCCCGTTGGCGATGAAAATATCCTGGCGGCCGTCGTTGTCGAAATCCAGGAATCCCACGCCGAAGCCGACGTACCTGGTGTTGATCCCCAGACCGCCATCGAGGGTGGCATCGTGAAACGTGCCGTCGCCGTTGTTGCGGTAGAGGACCGTCACCTGGCCGGTGAAGTTGGTTCGAACGATGTCCAGCCACCCGTCGCCGTCGTAGTCGGCAATCCCGGCGCCCATGCCGGAGAGCGCGACGCCGTTTTCGTCGAAGGCGCAGCCCGCCGCCACGCCCACTTCGCTGAAGGTGCCGTCCTGGTTGTTGTGATAGAGCAGGCTCGGAGCGGTGTCGCAGGCGACGTAGATATCGGGCCAGCCATCGTTATCGAAATCGGCCGCGACCGCACCCATGCCGTACGATCCCGAGGGCCGCCAGTTGTTCTTCACGAAACCGGTCCCGGCAGGACCGCGCGGGTTCGCGATCCCGGATTTCCCGGACACGTCTTCAAAAGTCCCATCGCCGCGATTGCGATAGAGCAGGTTCGTGCCGCCTCCGAAGCCCTGCGGGCCGCAGGGCACGGGGATCTGGCCGTAGCGGCAGTAGAGGGAATCGCCGGGGCGCGGCGCGCGCGCCGGGTCAAACGCCACGTAATTCGCCACAAACAGGTCCAGGCGGCCGTCGCGGTTGTAGTCGAGGAAGCAGCAGCCCGCGCCCCAGCGGTTCGCGGCCCCCCCCACGCCGGCCTTCCCGGATACGTCGGTGAACGTGCCGTCACCGTTGTTGTGGTACAGCACATTGCGCCCCCAATAAGAGACAAACAGGTCGTCGTAGCCGTCGTTATCGAAGTCGCCGATGCAGCAGGACTGGCCCCACCCTACGTGGGTCAGCCCGGCCTTCCGCGTCACGTCGGTGAAGGTGCCGTCGCGATTATTGTGGAACAGGTAGCTGGTGGGCTTGCGGCCCGCGCGCGCCGTATCGAACGTCGAGCCGTTCACCAGGAAAATGTCGGGCCACCCGTCGTTATCGTAGTCCATGATGGCGACGCCGCAGCCCATCTCCTCGAGAAGGAACTGCTTGTTTTCCGCCGCACCCGAGATGTTGCGCGCGCCCGCGATCCCCGCTTGCACGGCGATATCGGTGAACGTCACGCCCGCTGTGCCGGCGGCGGCGCGACGCGCCAAAACGCCCGCCGGGATGGATCCCGCCAATTGAAAAAAGCGCCTGCGCGAAGGAGGCTCACTCATGCGCGCCTTCCGGGCGGCGGGCCTCGCGGCGCTTCTGTTCCAGCTCGTTGGATTCGCGATCCAGTTTGGTGAATGACTCCATGGCACGCCGGCTCTCGTCCGCTTTGCCGAGCTTCCGATAGACCGTAGCCAGCACGTAAAAGTAGGACGAGACGCGCGGGTTGATCGCAATGGCGCGTTCCAGCGCGCCGGCCGCGGAGGCGAGGTCACCCTGGTACTCGCGCGCCTTGGCCATTTGAAACAGGGCTCTGTCCGACTTCGGGTCCACCGCCAGCGCCTGGCGCGCGTACTCCAGTGCGGCGTCGCGATCGCCCGCGCGATTCGAGAGCGCGCTCATGTTCACGTAGGGAGATGCGAACGAGCCGTTCCGCGCCTCGTTCAGCTCGATGGACTTCTTATAGCCGGCCGTTGCGCCGGCGTCGTCGCCCAGCGATTCCAGGGCCAGGCCGAGCCCGTCGAACGCTTCCATGTAGGACGGGGCGAGCCGGATGGCGTTCTCGAACTGCTGCCTGGCGCCGGCCCAGTTGTCCTGCATGGAATAGAGTTTTCCCAGGTTGTAGGGCATCTCGGGCGACTTGGGATCGAGCCGCGCTCCCTGCTCGAATTCCACCTTCGCGGCATCGAAACGGCCGATCACCATGAGGTTGCGGCCCAGCACCTTGTGGGCTTCCGCATAGTTCACATTGAGCTGCAAGGATTGTGCCAGCGCCTGGATGGAATCGCCAATCCTGCGCTGGCCGTACAGGCTGTAACCCAGCGCGTACCAGCCCCACCATGATTTCGGGTGCTCCTGCAAGTACGCGCGCAGCTCGCGTTCCGCTTCCTCGAACTTGCCGCTGCGGATCAGGCCCTCGAAGGCGTCGATGCGCGCCACATCATCGGCGGCGCCCAGCGCTTCCCTGGCGCCCTGGTGGCCTGGATCGATTTCGAGCGCCTTGCGAAATGCCGCGCTGGCATCCACGCGGCCGCCCTTCTGGGCGAGTGCGGCGCCGAGCAAGTAATACGGCTCGGCGGCGTTGGGCCGGAACTCGATTACTTTTCGCAGTTTCGCGAGGGCCTGTTCCGTCTCGCCGCGAGCAATGGCAATCTTCGCCTCCGCCAGGTCGAGAGCGGCGGCCTGCTCGCTTTCGCCGGCCGCGATCAGCCCGCGGCTCTTTTGAATCTCGGCCGCGCCTTCAGCCGCGCGCCCCGCCCGCGACAGCGCCAGCCCTAGCTGATACCGCGCTTCGCCGGAACCGGGCTCCTGCGCCACGGCGGTTTCGAGGCGCTCGATAGCCTGCGGAACGTTGCCCTGCCGCAGCAAGATCCTGCCCAGCATAAATTCGGCGCGTGGATACTTGGGTTCGGCCGCGATCAACTTCTTGAGTTGCTCCACGGCTTTCGGCGGTCCGTATTTAGGATTTGCTTCGTATGCCAGCGCCAGGTTGTACTGGGCCTTCAGCGAACCGGGCCGAAGCGTAACCGCCTTTTCCAACTCGCGGACGGCTTCGGGCGCGTCGGAAGCGGTCAGCACGGCCCCCAGGTTCTGGTGCGCATCGGCGTACTCCGGCAGCAGCCCGATCGCCTCCCGAAACGCCGCGGCGGCTTTCTCGTCCTCGCCGGCCTGCGCGTAGACCAAGCCCAGGTTGTTGCGTGCCTCGGCATAATCGGGGCGCAACCGGATGGCCTCCTGAAACGCCGCCATCACCTTGTTCGCGTCCGCTCCGGCAACCCCCAACAATCGGCCCAGCACGTTGTAGCCCTCGGCCTGATCCGGCTTGCCGGAGAGCGCTTTGCCAAGCTCGGCCAGGGCAACGTCGAGATCGGGAATCGAGCCCTTCCGGCCCGACAAATTCAACCCGGCTTCGAACTGTCCCACGGCCCGATCCAGGCGGCCCTGACGCAGGAATACCGTGCCGAGATCGAAATACGGCAGCGGCGATTGCGGGCTAAGCGCGACGGCGCGCCCGAACGTGCGGCGGGCGGCGTCGAGATCGCCGGTTTCACGGAGGGTCATTCCGCGAAAGCTGTAGATGTTGGCGGCCGCCGGATTGAGGCGGAGAGCTTCGTCCAGTTCCGCCGCCGCCTTCGCCCGGTCGCCCCGATACCACAAGGCAACGCCCAGGTTGTAGCGCGCGTCCGCCAACGCGGGATCGAGCGACACGGCCTGGTTCAGCTTCCCGATGGCGGCATTGAGATCGCCCGCGCGGCCCAGCACGAAGCCCAGCAGGTTGTACGCTTCGGCCGAAGGCGAAGCTGCGATGCCTGTTTCGAGCGACGTCCGCGCCTGCGCAAGATCGCCGCGGGCAATCGCCCGCGTGGCCGCCTTCACTTCTTCGGATGGCTGCGGCGCCGCGCGGCGTCCGCGGTTGGCGCGCGCCCCGGCTTCCTTCAGGGTCTGGCCGAGGCCGTAGTAGGTCTCCTGCACCTCGGAGTTCAAATCGAGCGATTTCTCAAAGGCGTCGATGGCGCCTTCCAGGTCGCCCTTCTGCCGCCGCGTTTGCCCGTACTGGTAAAACAGCTCGGGGCTGTCCGCATGTTCCGCCAGCAGCGCCTGGAAATAGCCCAGGGCGCCATCGGCATCGCCCCTGGAGCGCAGGGCCATCCCCATGTTGATGCGCAACTGCAGGTCGCCGGGCGCGTACTTCAGGCCTTTCTGGAGCGCCTGAATGCCCTCCTCGATGTCGCCCGACTGGGCAAGGGTCGAACCGAGATTGTTATAGGCGCGGGCGAAGTCGGGCTTGAGCTTGACCGCCTGCCGGAACTCCGCCGCCGCGTCCGCCAGTCTGTTTTTCTGAAGGTACGCTACGCCCAGCCAGTTGTGAGCCTCCGCCGAAGAGGGGTTCCGTTTCAGCAGCCGTTCGTAGGCGGCGATGGCTTGCTCCACCTGTCCGCCTTGCTGGAGCTTGAGCGCGCGCGCCAGTTCCGCCCGCTCATCCGGCGGCGGGGCTTGCGCCAGGCAGAACGGAGACGCGACTCCAAATATCAGAAGAGCGGCTGAGAAAAACCGGATGCTCATAAAACAGGTGCGGGGCGCCGCCGAAGCAGCGCCCCGTCCAGTATATCCGTTCCGCGCGCGGATCAGAATTCGATCTTCGTTCCCAACTGAATCGACCGGGGCTGGTTGCATTGCAGCGACACCTGCCCGAAAGAGCCCGCGCTCCAATTGGTGTTGGGATCGCAAAAGACCACGCGGTTGGTGACGTTGCCCCCTTGCGCCTCCAGACGCCACCGGAGATGTTCACCAAATTGCGTCACCTTGAAGATGCTGACGTCTTCGACCATGTTCGGGAAGCCACGGACGTGGGGATCGCGCGGCGGCGCATTCCCGAAGGTCAGCGGGCCGGGATCGGTCCAAGCGGCCTTGTTCAGGTACACGTCTCTATTTGGATCGAAACTCCCAGAGTCGCCTTGGGTTGTCAAAGCGGCCGTGCCAGCCACGCGGTTCGGGCGTTTTGCGGGGTTGAACAACAGTCCAGCCATGTCATTGGTCATAACGGTGGTCAGGGGACGCCCGCTCTCGTACCGGAGGATTCCGTTCAGAGTCCACCCGGAGACCAGCTTCTTGACTAGGTCGTCCTTCCTGTTCTTGGCGAATGGCAGTTCATACGACCATGAAGCGACGAAAGTGTCGGGCACGTCGTCGATGCTGGTGGACCACTCCGGACGCGCGTTGGCCGGGTTCTGCAAGCCGCTGCTGGCCGAGTTGTTGTAGCCGTTATCCGCGGCGTTGTTCAGCAGCTTCGATCGGGTGTAGAAGACACGGAACAGCAGGCCTTGCGTAAATCGCTTGTCGAGTTTGACCTGGAGACTGTGATAGATGCTCTTGCCGATGGGCCAGGAGTGCCAGTTGATGCCCTGATACTGCGGGAATGGACGAAGCGCCTGTGCCACGATGCCCGTGAAGCCCGGATATGGCGGAGCGATCCCGGCGGCTTTGGCGGTGTCGGAATTGATGTCAGCCTGCAATACTTTGGTGGTGAGCGCCAGTATGCCGGGGTTGTTCATGTTTTGGAAATACCCCAGGAAGGTGGCGTTGGCCGGAAGACGGGTACCATGATTGCCCGTATAACCGACGTCGAGCAGCATGGAATTGCCAATCTGGCGCTGGACGGTGAACGACCAGTTCTGGTATCGCGGCAGGGTGTTCGCATTTGCGTTGTAGGCGACGGGGGATGTTCCATTCGCCACCGTGGGGGAGATGAGCGGCGGAAAGATGATATTTGCCCGCGGGAAGCCATCGTCCAGGGAGAAGGCGGGAGAGAGCCCATTCGTCAGGTTGGGCGCGGTGGGGTTGGTGAAGAATCCGGTGGTCGGGGTCGGTCCGTCGGTAAACGGCACGCCGCCGAAGTACATACCGTACCCGCCGCGCAACACCATTTGGTTCGCCAGGCGGTAGGCGAAGCCCAGTCGCGGCCCAATGGCATCCACCGGAGGATGGTCGAAAGTGTTGTGCCCCGGGCTGGCGTACACAATGGCGCCCGGCCGGTTACCGGCGGCGGGGTTGGGGGCGGTGGGGTCGAGCGTGGAGAAACGGTTGTACCGCTCGTTAAATGCCATCTGATAATCGAAGCGGAGTCCCAGCGTCAATGTGAGCCGGCTGGTCACCTTGAAATCGTCATTAATATAGGCGGCTTGATACCCCCCATTCCAGGTGGTGAACGCAGGAATCTGGTAGTTGGCGGTCTGGACTTGGCCCAGGAGAAACGAAGCGAACGGGTCGCCGGTGGCTGACAGTGAGTTCCCCGAGGCGTCGTAGCCGGCGGTTCCGAGGCGGTTGAAATTGAAGCTTCCGCCGGTACTGGCCGCCCACCCGTGGAAGTTGAACTGGTGAATGCGGTACTCATAGCCGACCTTGATCGTATGCTTGGCCTTGACCCAGGTCAGGTCGTTGACGAACTGCCAGCGGTTAATGGCTTCAAACCCGTAGCCGATCCACTGCATGCCGAGCTGGGTGTAGGGTGTGTTGCCGGTGAAAGTGAAATTGGGCGCGCCGGCCGTTTTGTCGACGATCCCGCTTTTGTCGGCACCCCACAGCCGATCCGGCCAATCCAGGCCGGCGGATAGCGGGCTGCCGGACATCACCCAGCGGTCCCAAGCCGCGGTGGTGTGCCACATCAGATTGTTGCGAATGATGTAGTCGAACTGTTGGGTGGCGTGGTGCGTCGAGATGCGCTGGATGAACCCATTCCCGATGTAATCCGAATATTTCTTCGGATCGAAGGTGGGGGTGCATCCGAGCACCTCGCCGCAGTTGCGAATGGCCGGACGCGCCGGCCAGTAGAAGCTGGTGGATTCCTTCAATCTTTCAGTGATCTGATGATCCACGCGGAAGAGGATCGTGCGGAAATCTCCAATCCAGGTCTGGTCGCCGTTGGGGTTGCCGCCCACGTTGAACTGCAAGCCGGAGCGCCAAGGCTCCGCCATGAGCGGAACGATCTTCGCCGCCACCTGGCTGCGCATCGGATCGTTGGGCGGAATGATGTTGCCCTGATACGGATCCCTTACCGGTACGCCGCCGACCAGGCGGGTAGTCGCCGGGTTGAAAATCTGGCCCGAAAGTATCGGCCGGTTCAACGCATCGGCTCCCACCTGCTGGCTCGTCAACAGAGCGCTGAAATCGCCCCTCTTGAACGCGTCGATGGGCGTGGTGTTTCCGAAACCCGGCAGCGGACCCGACCGGAACTTGAACCAATCCAGGTTGGCGAAGAAGAACGTTCTTTTCCTGCCGTTGTAAATCTTGGGAAGGATCACGGGACCGCCGACTGTAAAGCCGAAGTTGTTGTTGCGCGCCTTCGGAGTGGCTACCGGAAAGAAGCCCCGCGCATTGAGAGCGTCGTTGGCGAGGTACTCGTAGGCGCTGCCATGATACTGGCTGGTTCCGGTTCTGGAAGTGTATTCGATCGTGCCGCCGCTGGTGTGCCCGTATTGGGCCGAGTACTGGGATTCGATGACGCGCATCTCACCCACGCTTTCGATGGGCGGCGAGCTTTCGTGGCTGTCCTGATGGCCGGAGGCATAACCGAAAGCCACCCCATCGAAGAAGTTTTCGGTGGCGAAGGATTGGCCGCCATTAATGCGCGATCCGAACTGGCTGCCGCGGAACATCGGGTCGCCATTGGGCCGCATCGGCGTGTAGCCGGGCTGAAGCTGTAGCAGCGCTTCCGCCAGGCGGATATCGCCGCCCATCACGACCGGGAGATCGCGGTAATACTGATCGCCCACGGTATGCGCTACATCGGGCTGTTCGGTATTCACCATCTCGGCTTCCGCCGAGACCTCGACCCTCTCGGTGACCGTGCCGAGCTCGAGCCGTAAGTCGACGCGGTAGGTCTGGCCGCCCAGCGTCTCGATTCCCGAGCGGACACCGGATTTGAACCCGGAGTGCCCCACTGTGACCGTGTACTTTCCCAGGACCAAAAGAGGCGAGGAGTAAGCACCCACCTCGTTGGTCATCATGGGCGTTTCAATGCCTGTCTCATCGTTACGGATGTTAACGTTGGCGCCGGGAATGGAATTCCCGCTCGGATCGGTGACAATGCCGGTGATCGTCGCCCGATCGGCGCGTTGAGCGTTGAGCAGCAACCCTGTTACAAGCAACAGGGCAAAAACGGTAACAGCACCGCGAAATCGTGGCATGGCGCCCTCCGGATACTGCGAATCTAAAAGCCGACCCCCCGGTGCGGACTTTCCCTCACCGTGGAGCAAGCTGCACCGCAAGCTGGGTAGTATTCTTCTACTTCTGGGTAGTATTTTTCTACTAATCGGGGTGGATGTCAAGAGAAATGTTTGCGCTTACAGCGAAGGCCCAAAAAACTGCACGAGAACTGCCGAAACATTGTCAGGCGCGCCAGCCGAGCGGGTGTCGGCGATCAAAGCCTCGGTCCGCGCGGCTATCGGCTGAGCGGTTCCGATGAGCGCGGCTATGCGGTCCTCGGCCACGTAGCCGTGGAGACCGTCGCTACACAGCAGCAGCAGGTCGCCGGCGGACAGCTCGACCTCCTTCAAATGCACGTCCACGTTCTCTTGCGAGCCGGCGGAACGGGTGAGCATGGTGCGGACCACGGAAGTGCCCCCGGCCGCCGCAGGGAAACCCATGGAAGTGGAATCGTCCACGCTCAGCCGCTGAAGGCGGCCGCCGTGGAACCAATACACGCGGCTGTCGCCCACGTTGGCCACGGCTGCGGTAGTGCCATCGACCAGGACGGCCGTCACGGTTGCGCCCATACCCAGGAACTGGAGCGATTCTTCGCCGCGCCGCCAGACCTCGCGATTGGCGATCTTCACGGCGGTCACCAGGCGGTTGCCGGACAAGGACATGTGCGGCAGATATCCGTAGGGCCAAGTGACTGCGGCGGCCGGACCGGCCGAGGATTCGATGGATTCGCGGATGGTGTTGGTCGAGATCTCCGCCGCCACGTCGCCGCGGCGACGTCCGCCGATGCCATCCGATACTACGTAGAGCCCCAGCGCGTCGTCGAAAAAAATGCGGTCTTCGTTCTGCTGCCGCACGCAGCCGGCATCCGAGCTTCCGTGAGATAACAGGGGCATGCGGGCGCCCGGTAACTTTCCGGCTGGCCGTAGGATATCATAACTACCGTGGTGGCTTGTGGCACGGGCGTTTCCGCCTGTGCCGGTCTCAAATGATATCCCGGATCGGGAAGTACACAGTCGAGGCGGAGCTGGGGCGTGGCGGCTTCGGACAGGTGTACAAGGCCTGGGATCCGGACGTGCGCCAGTCCGTCGCGATCAAGGTGCTGTTGGCCGAGGGCGACCCCGAGCTGCTCAAGCGCTTCCAGCTCGAGGTGGTCACCACCGCCAGCCTGCACCACAAAAACATCGTCACCATCTATGCCAGCGGTGAAGAGGCCGGGACGCCGTACCTGGTGATGGAGCTTCTCGAAGGTCAGACGCTCGGCCGGATCGTTAAACAACGGCTTCCCTTGTCCCTCATGGAGAAGGTGCGCATCATGACGCAGGTGGCCGAGGGGCTGGCGTACGCCAATTCCAGGGGCGTGGTTCATCGCGACGTGAAGCCCGCCAACATCATGCTGCTGCCGGATGGACAGGTCAAGATCATGGACTTCGGCATTGCGCTGGCAGCCAACCGGATGACCGGCACCATGACCATGGATGGCTTCGTCGTGGGGACCGTTCCCTACATGGCGCCGGAGCAGTTCACGTCGGACGGCAAGGCCAACGAGCAGACGGACATTTTCGCGTTTGGCGACGTCTACTACGAGCTGCTGACGGGGAAGCACCCGTTCGAGGCGACCATGCGCGATCTGAGCGCGCTGCGCATGGCCATCCTCAATCACGATCCGGCGCCGTTGAGCCAGGTGCTGCCGGGGTGCCCCGAGGCGCTGGAACTGCTGGTGCAGCGGACGCTCGCCAAGGAGCGGGAGTTTCGCTATCAGACCTTCGAGGAAGTGCGCTTCGACAGCGCCGCCGTGCTGGTGGATTTGCAGCAGGAGGAGGCGACGGCGATCCTGCGGGACGTCCCGCGACTGTTGGCTGCCGGCGACCTGCAACAGGCCCGGACGAAGGTGCGGGAGGCGCAAAAGCTGGAGCCGGGAAACCGGCAGGCGCGGCAGCTTCTGGAATCCATCGACCAGAAGCTTCAGGAGCATCTCAACCGCGAGCGTGTGGCTACGCGGATGGCGGCGGCCGAGAAACAGATGGCCGAGCGGCACTTCGCCGAAGCCGTGCAGAGCCTGGAGGCGGCCGCCAGGCTGGACACGGCCAACCCAGCCGTCCAGATGCGCCTGATGGACGCCAAGGTGAAGCTGGAAGGCTCGATGCAGGCCAACCGGCTGGTGGAGGACGCGCGCGCGAAGCAGCAGAAGGGGGATCTCGACGAGGCGCTGGACCGGCTGAACCGGGCGCTCGCCATCGATCCCGAACACACGGAAGCGATGCGGCTTTCCCCGCGAGTCCGGGAACTGTTGGCGCGGCGCCAGCAGGACCAGGTCCGGCAGCAGGCCCTGCGGGCGGCATCGGAGCACCTGGCCGGCCGAAGATTCGCCGAGGCGCTGGCGGTTCTGGTGGAACTGGACAAGCAGCACCCGGGCGACGCCGCGGTGGCGGAGCTGCGCAGCCGCATCGAGTTGGAACGGGGCGGGGAGGATCGCCGGGTGCGCGCCGAGCGCTTCAACCTGGCGGTGACCAGGACGCGCGAAACCATGGAGGCCGGGGAACTGGAACGCGCCCGGCAGATGCTCACCCATCTCAGCACGAACTTCGCGAACGAACCCGGCGCGTCCGAGGTATTGCCGCGGCTGCGCGAGCGGTTGCAGGGGCTGCTGCGCGGGCGGGACGTCCCGGCAGCGCGCTCCGAAGCGGTCACAGCGGTGCTGAAGCGGGCCGGCAGCCTGCGCGAGACGGGGGACTTTCGCGGCGCTCTGGCGGCGATCGCGGAGGGGCGGAGACGGCTCGGCGACCAGGCCGCCCTGGCGAATCTGGAGCGAGAGATCGAAGCCGAGATCGAGCGGCGGGACGCCCCGGAGGCGCGCTCCGAAGCGGTCACAGCGGTGCTGAAGCGGGCCGGCAGCCTGCGCGATACCGGGGACCTTCGCGGCGCGCTGGCCGCAATCGCGGAGGGCCGGAGACGGCTCGGCGACCAGGCCGCCCTGGCGAATCTGGAGCGAGAGATCGCAGCCGGGATCGAGCGGCGGGACGTCCCGCCGGTGCGCTCCGAAGCGGTCACAGCGGTGCTGAAACGGGCCGGCAGCCTGCGCGATACGGGGGACCTTCGCGGCGCGCTGGCGGCGATCGCGGAAGGGCGGAGACGGCTCGGCGACCAGGCCGCGCTGGCGGATCTGGCGCACGAGATCGAAGCCGAGATCGAGCGGAGGCGCTATGCATCCGGACTGCGCGATCTCATCGACGCCATCCAGGAGCTGATGGCATCGGGAAGGTATTCCGAAGCGGTCGTTCGCATGGCCCGGGCGAAGGAGTACAAGGGCGAGGCGGAAGTGCTGGCGCTGCTGGATTCGGCGCGCATGGCTGCCGCCGGCCCAGAGGGGCAGAAGTCCGCCGCCGGCGCGCTGGCGGAAGCAGCGAGGCTGCGGGCGGCTGGGGATTGGACGCGGGCGGTGAGTACTTTGGAGAGCGCGCTGGCCAAGGATCCCCACCATGTGGAAGTCGCGGAGGCATTGCGCCGGCTCCACGATGAGGTTGAGCGCCAGCGGCGCGGGCTCGAGATCCAGAAACACAGGTCCGCGATTCTCCTGGAAATGGAGGAAGGCGCGTGGAAGAACGCGGAGGCGGCGGTGCGCAGGGCGCGCCTGGCTTTTCCGGACGAACGGTCGTTCGACGACCTGGCCGGACAGGTGGAAACCGGCCTTCGCGATCAGGCACTGCACGAAGCCGCTTCGCGCATCAAGGCGAAGCTGGCGGCCAACAATCTTCCGGAAGCGGTGGAACAGATCGAAGCCACGCGGGCCGGGTTCTCGCGCGATCCGCGCTGGAAGGCGCTGGAAGAAGAGGTGGCGCGGCGTCGCGCCTACGAGGCCGGGCTGGTGGAGGCCGAACGGCAGCGGAGGGAAGGGCGCCTCTCGGAGGCTGAAACGGTGCTGACCGGCCTCCTGGCGGGCGCTCCCGACGCGCGCGCCACGCAGACGCTCCGCCTGGTCCAGGGGCAGCGAGCCGAGGCGCCGGCGGTGGCGGAGAAAGTCCGCGAATGCCTCCAGCGGTACGACATCCGGCAGGCGACCGCGGAGCTGGAAACGGCGCGCGCCAAATACCCGGACGAGGCCGGCTGGGCCTCGCTGCAGGTGGAAATCGACGCGCGGCAGGCTGCTCTCCGGCAACAGGCCGCGATCGCGGACAGCGTGCGGGAAGGCTTGAAGCGAGGCGATATGCGGCAAGCGGCGGCCAAGCTGGCGGAGGGCCGGGCGCGACACCAGAACGACGCGCTGTGGGCCAACCTGCAGGCGGAAATCGACGCGCGGCAGGAGTCGCGCGGGCGGCAGGCGGAGATTGCGGAAATCGCGGAGAGCGTGAGGGAATGCCTGAAGCGGGAGGAGGTCGGGCAGGCGGCGACGGAACTCATAGCGGCGCGAACGAACTATCCCGGCGAGAGCCGTTGGGCGGCTTTACAGGAGGAGATCGACTCGCGCCAGGCGGGGTTGAAGCGCAGAACGGACCTGGCGGCGGCGGCCGATAGCGTGCGGGAATGCCTGAAGCGGAAGGACGTGCGCGAGGCGGCGGCGAAGCTTCGCGCGGCGCGCAAGAGTTATCCGGGCGAGAGCCTGTGGTCGGAATTGCAGCGTGAAATCGAGGCCTGCCAGGCCAGCCTGAGCCAGCAGTCGCAGATCGTGGCCGTTATTCAGAGTGTGCGCGAGCGCGTAAAGCGGGACGACCTGGTGCGGGCGGCGGCCGAGCTGGTCGCGGCGCGGGCCAGGTATCCGGACGAGACTTCGTGGGCCACGCTCCAGGCGGAGATCGACGCGCGCCACCAGCACATCGGGCGGCAGGGCGAAGTGGCCGTGATTGCGGACAGTGTGCGCGCGTGCCTCGCGCGGGACGATGCGCGGCGGGCAGCGGCCGAACTGGTCGCGGCGCGCGCCAGGTATCCGGACGAGACTTCGTGGGCCACGCTCCAGGCGGAGATCGACGCGCGCCACCGGCACGCCGGGCGGCAGGGCGAAGTGGCCGCGATTGCGGAGAGTGTGCGCGCGTGCCTCGCGCGGAACGATGCGCGGCAGGCGGCGGCCGAGCTGGTCGCGGCGCGCGCGAAGTTTCCGCACGAAGAAATATGGGACACGCTGCAGGCGGAGATCGACGCGCGGCAGCCGGAACTGGACCGGCAGGCGCAGATTACGGCCATTTCGGATACCGTACGCGAGCGTCTGAAGATGGGCGACGCGTCAGAGGCGCAGATTGCCACGATCGCGGAGAGTGTGCGCGAATACATCCGGCGGAACGACCTGCAGTTAGCGGCGGCGGAACTGGGCGGAGCGCGAATCAAGTACCCGGACGAAAGCATCTGGGCGGCACTCAAGGCGGAACTGGAAGCGCAGCGCGCGCTGCTCACCCGGCAGGAACACGTTCGAGCCATTGCCGAGAGAGTGCGCGCGCGCCTGAAGCGCGGCGCCCCGCGCCAGGCGGCCGCCGAACTCGCCTCGGGACGCGCGCAATATCCGAACGAAGAGTTGTGGGCCACGCTGCAGGCCGAGATCGACGCCGGCTGAAGGGCGGGCTGCGTCGCGACTCCTGCGCCTCGCTAAGAGGTCACGCAAAATAACCCGGTTCGAAAACGAGATCTCACCGGGAGCCGCGGAATCGCTGAGACAAGCACTGAGGAAGACCGAGAGAAAAGAAGAGAAAGCGGATTCGCGTGGATTGGCGGGCTCAACTTCGCGGTCGGGAT
>JBGPKH010000017.1:0-32942 GCA_041485845.1 Bryobacteraceae bacterium | reverse complement strand
CTCGCCGCAGTTCATCAGCCAGGTCCCGAAAGACCAGGTGCGTTTCCCGCGCATCAACCTCACCGGCTATATCAGCAACGGGCACACCAACGAGAACCGCCCCGTGATGAACCACACAGTGGCCTCCACACTCACGAAATCGCATGGAGCGCATTCGCTCCGCGGCGGCTTTGAATACCGCGTCTACCAGGAGGCCGATCAGTTCAAGAGCAATCAGCAGACCGGCCAGTTCACCTTCGGAACCACCTGGACCAGGGGACCGCTGGACAACTCCGCGGGCGCGCCGAGCAGCATCGGGCAGTCCGTTGCCGAACTTCTGCTGGGCCTGCCCGATTCCGGCAGCATCACCCGCCAGGCGGATTACATCGAGCAGTCCGGCTCCTGGGGATTCTTCGTGCAGGACGACTGGAAGGTCGCTCCCCGGCTCACCTTGAATCTGGGGTTGCGGTATGAGTTTGAAACGCCGCTGCACGAGCGATTCAACCGCAGCACCCTGGGATTCGACACCAGCTACATCCAGCCGATTTCGGATGCGGCCCAGAAGGCGTACGCGACCATTTACCCCAATATCGCGGGTGGATTCCCGCAGCTTCCTGTCAGCGCCCTGGTCCTCCGGGGCGGCATGACCTTCGCCGGGCTGAACGGCAATAACGGCAACCTCTACAACGCGCCGAAGAATGTCTTCATGCCGCGCCTCGGCATCGCCTACCAGCTCGACAGCAAGACTGTCTTACGTTCCGGTTTGGGTATGTTCGCCGGCTTCCTCGGCGAGCGCCGGGGAGACGTTCAACAGAACGGTTTCACGCAGAACACCAACATGGTTCTGACCAGAGACAATGGCCTCCACTTCCTGACCACTCTGGCCAACCCCTTCCCCGACGGCGTCGCCGATGCGGTAGGCGCGGCTGCCGGCTTGCAGACCTACCTGGGACAGGGCTTCACGTTCTTCAACCAGAATCCCAAGATCCCAGTCACCATGCGTTGGGAAGCCAGCCTCCAACGCCAGTTTAGGAGCTTCCTGTTTGAGGCAAACTACATCGGAAACAAGACCAACCACATCGAGATCAACCGCAACATCAACACCCTGCCGCGGCAATATTTGAGCACGCTTCCGACGCGCGACGATACCTACAACAACCTGCTGACCGCCACCTTCCCGAATCCGCTGGTCAACCTCGTGCCCGGCAACAGCCAGAGCATCTACACCGGCACGACCGCGTCGCGTCAGACGTTGCTTTCGCCCTATGTCGCCTTTGGTTCGAGCGGCATCACCACCACGGAAAATACCGGCTATGGCTGGTACCACAGCTTCCAGTTCACGGCCTCCAAGCGCTTCGCCAAAGGGTACACCATCCAGGGAAGCTACACGCTGCAGAAGTGGATGCAGGCCGTCAATCTGCTGAATGCCGCCGACCCGGCGCCGGTCCGCGAGATCTCCGACGCCGACGCGCCGCACCGCATCAATATCAGCGCCGTCTGGTCGCTACCGTTCGGCAAGGGCCGGGCGCTGCTGTCCGGCGCCAACCCGGTTGTCTCCCGCCTCGTCGGCGGATGGGAAGTTTCCGGCATCTGGAGTATCCAGAGCGGATTCCCGCTGCCCTGGGGCAACGTGATCTACTACGGCAACCCGGCCGACATCCAACTGCCGCTCGGCCAGCGGTCGCCGGATCACTGGTTCAACGCCGCCAACTTCGAGACGGCTTCCGCCCGGCAGTTGCTGGGCAACCAGGTTCGCACCTGGCCGCTACGCTTCCCCACGCTGCGCGGACCGCGGCAGAACAATCTCGATCTTGCGGTGATCAAGGACACCCGGGTCGGCGAAGGCAAGAGCATCCAGTTCCGCGCCGAGGCCCTCAACGCCGCCAACCATCCGTACTTCCCGAACCCCAATATGACGGTGACCAGCGCCCAGAGCCTAAAGGACACCGGCTTCGGGCAGATCAGCGCCTCGACCATGAACAACTACGCCCGCCGGCTGCAGCTCAGCTTGCGGTACGTGTTCTAGACTTCGAACCACTCGAACCGAAGCGGAAGTCAGTTGGACAGGCCGGTTCCTCTTTCGGGGGGAGCCCCGGCGCGTTTCTTGCGCAGGGCCGATCAACGCTGGGAGAATCCTTCGAGCAGCCAAATGTCAAACCGGGACTTGCCCACCGAAGTGATGAAGCTCTTACCGCCGGGGTGAACGCTGAACCCGTTGACGCGGGCCGAGACCGGCAGATCCAGCGAGACCACCTTCTTTTCCTGGCCGCTGGGGATGGCAATCGATGCCAGTTCCCACTTACGTGCCGCATTCCGGCGAATCGCATAGAGCGTGGCGCTGTCCCGCGAAAAACCGAACGCCGCCGTGCCGGGACTCGCGGCTACGACGTGCCGGGCGCCGTCGGCCGAAACGACGTGCAGCGAGTCGCTCCACATATGACAGATCCACTCGCCCGACGGCGACCACTCGGTATCACCACCGCCCTGCGCCGCTTCTTCCAGCCATACGGGTTGGCCTCCCCCGAGCGGCCGCTTCACCAGTTCCCATTTGGCGCCGTTGAGTCGCCGGTAAGCGATCCAGTTTCCGTCCGGGGACCACGAGGGGCCGTGGTGGTCGGGACTTTCCTGGTCGGGAATTACGGGCTGCCCCCCCGCGACACTCGAAATTGCGATCACGTGACGATCTCTGTAAAGGTCGTAGGCGATGCGGCGGCCGTCCGGCGAAAAATGCAGGTTTTGGAGGTCGTACCAGGACAGAGCGGCGCCCTGCTGGACGAGGGGTCTGGCCCATTCCTCTTGCGCGCTGCGAAGCCAGATCTCCGCAGCGCCGGTCGCGTCGGTTACATATGCGTACTGTGTGCCTTGAGGTGACCAGGTTGGGCTCCACTGGCTACGGGAAGTGGCCGACAGGGTCCGTACCGGGGAACCGCCAAATGCGATCTCGACGACATCGGAACTGGTTCTTCCCGATGCGAAGGCGATACGGCGTCCGTCGGGTGACACAGCGGGCTGGACCTCCCCTTCGGTGGTTGCCGTGAGCCGCCGGAGATCTCCCCTGTGTGTATCGGCCATGTACAGATGGCCGCCGCTGCTGAGAACCAGGCGCCGGCTATCCGGCATCCAGCTTGGGCGCTGGTTGCCTCCCTGCTGTGCGGGTATGCGAACTGGAACGTGCACCGGTAAACCCGATGGGAAGGGAACCAGCCACAACTCGGGTTCGCTGGTGGCGGCTTTACGTGAGATGGCCACGGCAATTTTCGATCCGTCCGGCGAAAACTGCGGCGGCGTCATCAGGGCGAGCTTGTCCGAGAACGGCGGCCGCCCGTACGGCTGCGGATCGGCTTCCGGCGGCGAAGCTGTCCAGAGGCTGGTGCTTCCTACCAGGCCGCGCGCGAAAACCAACGTCTTCCCGTCGGGCGAGATCGAGGCGGATACGACATCTTTCGCGACCACTCGTGGAACACCACCGGCCGCTCCCACCGACCAAAGTTGGCTCTGGGAGATGTAGTAGATGCTGCCTCCATCCGGGGACCAGAATGGCTGGCCGCAACTGTGGGACGAGCTGGTGACGCGCGTTCCGGTTGCCGCGTCGAGACTGCGCGTGTAGATTTGCATGGTCCCATCCACCTCATATTCATAGGCGAGGGTCCGGCCATCCGGCGACCATGCAGGCGAATTTTCTTCGCCCGCTTCCGTGGCGAAGGGTGTCAGGTGGTAAGTGGAGAGGTCAGTCCCACGGGACGGCAGCCAAAGCAGAGCCAGTAAGCCGCCGGCGGCGAGCGAGCAGGCGGCGACCAGCAGCGGACTCAGCCACCTTCCCTTCGTGGCCGCGGCTTGCGGTGGAGAAGCCGCCGGACTGTCGCGCAATTCTTCGAGCAACAGGCGGACGTCGTGCATGGAGTGCAGGCGCCGTACGGGATCCTTGCGCAGACAGCGCTCGATGAGTTTTTCCAGCTCCGGCGAGGCGTCGCTCCGAATGGCGCACAGCGGCGGCGGATCCTGGTGCAGAATCGCCGTGAGGATCGAAAGCTTGGAATCGCCCTGAAAGGCCGGCCGCCCAGTGGCCATTTCGTAGAGCACCGATCCGAAGGCGAAGATGTCGGAGCGTGAATCCACCCTCTTGCCTTCGGCCTGCTCCGGCGCCATGTAGGCCACCGTGCCGGCGATGGTCCCCTCGGCTGTCAGGGTGGCGGTCTCTCCCCCCGGGCCGACGGCCGGCTGCAACTGCGCGAGACCGAAATCCAGGACCTTCACCGCGCCGGGTTCCGTCACCATGACGTTTTGCGGTTTTATGTCCCGGTGCACGATACCCGCTCCGTGGGCGGCCGCCAGCGCTCCGGCGATCTGGATTCCGTACTGCAAGGTGTCGCGGAGGGGCAGTCCCTTGCGGCCGATCTTTTCCGCCAGCGTGCTTCCCTCCACGTACTCCATCACGATGCAGTCCTGGCCGGCTGCGGAGAGGATGTCGTGAATGGTGACGATGTTCGGATGGTTCAGCGCCGAGGCTGTCCGTGCTTCGCGCAGCAGGCGCTCGCGCCGGTCCGCGTCCCCGGCGGCATGCTGCGGGAGCACCTTGATGGCCACGGTCCGGTTCAGGCGGGGGTCGTGGGCCTTGTAAACTTCACCCATGCCGCCGGCGCCGAGTAGCGAGACGATTTCATAAGGGCCAATGTAGCTGCCTGGAGAGATCCGCTCGCCAGCCGGCGCGCGGGCGCCTGTGTCCGCCGCGGGGGTTTGCAGGAATCCGGTCGGTCGTGCTTCGCCAGAGAGCATCCGCTCGACCTGCTTGCGCAGCTCTGGATCGCCGGCGCAGGCATGCGACAGGAAAGCCTCGCGCTTCGAGGGCGGCTGGGCGGCAGCCTCGTGGTAGATTCGCTCGACCTGTTGCCAGCGTTCGGCTGTCATCGGGAGGGCCCTCAGTGTAGTTCTTACGATTCTACATCGGCGGGCCTAACCACCACTTCGGATAGCAGGGCGCAGCCGCTGGCGAACACGATGGACTTCGCGTCGCGGCGCCACGCCGGCGAGGCATGACCGCTCTTTTCGCCGGCACGTTCTACTGGGTTGCGCTGGCGGATTTTGCCGACAGCGCCCACCAGCGGGCGTTGGCTCTCACAGCCGCGCGTGCGTCATCGCGAATCGTTACCACCGGCGAGGTGTTGACCGAGTACCTCACGTTTTTTTCGACCGCACCTGAACCGCTTCGCCGCGAAGCGGCCGAGAGCGTTGTGGGCATCCTGGCGAGTTCCGTCATTTGCGTGATCCCGCAGAGCCGGGAATCTTTTCTTGCCGGTCTACAACTCTACCGCTCTCGTCCCGACAGAGGATACCGACTGGTCGATTGCATTTCGATGCAGGCGATGCGCCAGGAAGGGCTGACCGAGGTTCTGACGAACGACCGGCATTTTGAGCAGGAAGGTTTCCGGACGCTGTTCTGGGATTCTTAACATTCGGGCGGAGCAGCGCCTCCTGTGCCACACGAAGCCCCAGCACGGCTATCGGACAGAAGCAAGGGAAATCCTGCGCACGCCGTCAAGCCCGGCCCTTGCTGCTCGGGCCTACTGCTCATTACAGTTAAAATCCTGGCGGGGCCGCGGTGGCTGGAAGGCCACATTTACAGCCGTTCGGCGCGGAGGGGGCGACGAACACTGCCCGATACAGTTATTGAGCAGTAATTTTCGATGACGTCCGAACCCCGAATCTCGCGAGACCCGCTGTTTTGGGCGTTCCACGCGATCACCGGCGCTACAAATCTCACCGTAAGGGGCAGTCTGGAATTATCCCAAAATCGCGGTCGGAGTGCTGTTTCATCGGTCTTCCACGCGTTCTTGATCAGTCGCTCCATCGCGCTGTAATGAGCAGTAGTGAGAGCGCCGGAAACGGCAGCATTCCCCTATTTTTGAACCCGGCCGGAATCCGCACTTGCCCCCGGTTGGTACGGGTAACCAGTTTCCGACAATCCTGCGTTATGTAGCCCCCGGTTGGGTTGCCCTGGTCACCTTATTTTGTGCTGCTTTGACGCATCACGCTCTACCCTCGCCGAAATCCAGAAACTCGAGCCGTGGCGTTCAGTCTGGCGAGGGGAGTAGATTCGTACCTTTGTCACTCCGCAAAACTACCGCCCCAGCCGCGTGGACTGGTGCGCCGCCATCTGCCACTGGCCGTTATTCTCCACGTACACCTGGAGCGTGCGGACGCGGAAGCTGTCCTGGCCGGCCATCTTGACGTCGACGAAGCCGGTGAGCACCGCCGACTTGCCATACAGCTTGATCTTCAGATCGCTGAAGGTGAACGACTCGTAGTGCGGCGGTCCGTTGGTGACGGCGGCGAGGTATTGCTCCTTGGTCTGGGTCTGCCCGCCGGCGTGCGCGTATTGCAGATCGTCGGCCAGGAAGCGCTTCAGCGCCGCGGCATCCTGTTTGACGGCGCCCTGCGTCCAGCCGAGCGTGGCCTCGTGTACCAGGTCTGCGGGTTCGGCCGCAAAGGCGGCGAACGATGCGAGCAGAAGCAGAAGACTGACAGCCTTGGTCATGCGCTATGCCTTTCTAAGTTTGTCCATCAGGTCGGTCTTGCCGCCGACGTCGGTCAGGCGGAAATTCCGCCCCAGGTAAGGATACGTGAGCCTGGTGTGGTCCAATCCCAACAGGCCGAGAATGCTGGCGTGCAGATCGTTCAAATGCGTGCGATCCTCCACCGCCCGCAGCCCGAGCTCGTCCGTGGACCCAATCACCTTGCCGCCCTTCACCCCGCCGCCCGCCATCCACACGGTGAAGCCGTAAGGATTGTGATCGCGACCGTCGGCCCCGCCCGCACCGCCGTCCGACACCGGGCTGCGGCCGAATTCCCCGCCCCAGATCACCAGCGTGGAATCCAGCAGGCCGCGCGATTTCAGGTCCGCCAGCAGCCCCGCCACCCCCTTGTCGGTCTGCGCCGCGCGCGCCTGGTGGTTGCGGTCGCACTGGATGTGACCATCCCAGTCGGTGGCGTTCATGCCGTCGCCGTTCCACACCTGCACGAAACGCACGCCGCGCTCCACCAGGCGCCGCGCCAGCAGGCAGCGTCCGCCGAAATCGGCCGCGGCGGGGTCGTCGAGTCCGTAGAGTTTCCGGGTCGCTTCCGATTCGCTGGTGAGGTCGGTGGCTTCCGGTGCCGACATCTGCATGCGGAAGGCAAGCTCGTAGGATTCGATGCGAGCGGCCAGCTCCGTGTCGTGATTGCGCGCGTCCAGGTGCCGCTCGTTCATCTTGCGCAGCGTGTCGAGAAGATCCCGCTGCTCGGCCGCTTGCATGCCCGCGGGCCGGCTGAGATTCAGGATCGGATTTTTTCCCGCGCGGAACGTCGTGCCCTGATACGCCGCTGGCAGGAAGCCCTGGCCATACACCGCGGGCCCCGACCGCACGCCGCCCTGCAACAGCACGACGAAGCCTGGCAGGTTCTGATTCTCGGTGCCCAGTCCATAAAGGATCCACGACCCGAGGCTCGGCCTGCCGATCCGCGGCCACCCGTTGTTGATCAGGAACTGCGCTTGCGAGTGCGTAAAGCCTTCGTGAAAACAGGAGCGGATCACCGCCAGGTCGTCGGCCCGCTGCGACGTGTGCGGAAACAGGTCCGAGATCTCAAGGCCCGACTGGCCGTACTTCTGGAAGGTCCGCTTCGAGCCCAGGATCACGGTGTCGCGCAGCTTTCCGTTCTGGAAGTCCTCGTTGCCGAAACTCTCCGGAGGATGCTGTCCGTTGAGCTTGTTGAGCAGCGGCTTGGGATCGTAGGTGTCGACCTGGCTCGGCCCGCCCTGCATGAACAGGTGGATCACGCTCTTCGCGGTCGCAGGCCACGGCGGCGCCTTGGGGGTCAGCGGACCGGGAGGGTCGGCCGCCGCGCTGCGATGGAGCAGGTCGAGCGTGGCCAGCCAGCCGATGCCCAGGCCCGACGTCTCCAGAAACTTGCGCCGCGAATTTTCAATCCACATAAATGAACTCGCTCATGTTGAACAGCAGCAGGCACAGCCGCGGCAGGGAATTCCGCCGCAGATACTCCACCGCGGTCTGGAGTTCCCCGGCGGCCGGGGCGCGCCCGAACGCCACGCGCCACGCGGCATCCACCGCAGCTTGCGGATCGTCGCCGGCCTGCTTCTTGATGCGCGCCGCAAACTGCTCCGCCTGTGCCACGTTGAATTCGCCGTTCATCAGCGCGAGCGCCTGCGGGGCCACCGTGGACCTCTCGCGCCGGGGACAGCTCAGAGCGGTATCCGGCGCATCGAAGATTTGCAGCATCGGCAAAGTCAGGGAGCGCTTCATCTGGAGATAGATGCTCCGCCGGACGTGCTCCGCCGGGTCGGGATTCGCGGGCCACAGTTGCGGCATGCGCGCCGCCTGGATCTCTTCCCTGGTGAGCGGCGGAATCAAGCCCACGCCGCCCATCTTCAGATTCAGCGTGCCGGCCACGGCCAGGATGCTGTCGCGAATGGAGTCGCCATCCAGGCGGCGCCGGCTCATGCGGCTGAGGAAACGGTTCTCGGGGTCCTTGCGCAGGCTGGCTTCATCCGCCACGCTCGACGAGCGGTAGGCATTCGAGAGCATGATCAGCCGGTGCATCTGCTTGATGCTCCACCCGCGCTCGGCGAACTCCACGGCCAACCAGTCGAGCAGCTCCGGATGCGTGGGCGCGTCTCCCTGGCGGCCGAAATCGTTGGGCGTGCGCACGATGCCGTCGCCGAAGTGGCCCTGCCAGATGCGGTTGACCATCACGCGGCCGAGCAGCGGCTGGTCCGCGGAGGTCAGCCACAGCGCCAGAGCTTTGCGGCGTTGCGGCACGAAGAGGATACCCTTCGGTTCCTCGATGGGCGGGCCTGGGTTCAAGGCCGAAAGGAAGCCCGGCTCCACCTTTGCGCCTTTGTTCTTGAAATCGCCGCGGATCAGAATGTGGGTGTCGGGGACCACCTCTTCGTGTGCCAGGACGTTGGCGTACGGATATCGCTCGGGCGCGCGCAGGTAGGCCTCGCCGAGTTGTTGCAACAGCGCGGCGCGCTGCGGATCGGGCGGCGCCCTGCGCACCGGCGCGGCCGCGGGATCGGTATCCGCTGCATCGGTCTGGTCGGCCTGTTGTTGCTGGGCCTGCGCACCGCGCCCGCCGGCTCCTCCGCCGCGTCCACGCCCGCCGCGCCCCGCCATCTGTTTGAGAACCTGCGCCTGCGCCAGCAGCGGGAAGTTGCGCGAGGCGGTCTGCACGTCGAACAGGCTGCCCAGCGGGATTTCGCGCTCCACGCTGCCCGCGAAGATCGCGGTCAGGCGGTAATAGTCGCGCTGGCTGATGGGGTCGAACTTGTGATCGTGGCAGCGCGCGCATCCCACGGTGAGTCCGAGAAACGCTCCGCCAACGGTATCGACAGCGTCCGCCTGCCACTCCGCGCGGAACTGGTCTCCGTAGTACGTGTACTCGATGGGAAACGATCCGATGGTGAACAGGCTGGTGCCGATGCGGCGTTGGACGTTTTCCGCTTTCTCCTTCGGCAGCTTGAGCGTTCCCTCCAGGTCCATGTTGGTGGACCATAGCTCGTCGGCGGCGATCTGCTCCTGCACGAAGGTGGTGTACGGCTTGTCCGTGTTGAACGAGCCGATCACCCAATCGCGATACCGCCACGCGGTAATGAAGAAGTGGTCGGTTTCGAAGCCCGAGGTGTCGGCGTAGCGCACCAGGTCGAGCCAGTAACGGCCCCACCGCTCTCCGTAGCGCGGGGATGCCAGCAGGCGCTCGATCAGCTTTTCGTAGGCGTCGGCGGACCGGTCGTTAACGAACTGCTCCACCTGTTCGGGCGTGGGCGGCAGGCCGTGCAGATCGAAGTAGGCGCGGCGCGCCAGGGTCCTTCGGTCGGCTTCCGGGGCGGGGCGCAATCCGTTCTGCTCCAGTTTGGCGAGGATGAAGGCGTCCACGGGATTCCGCACCCAGGCGGTGTCTTTCAGCGCCGGAACGGGCGGCCGCACGGGCTTGCGGAAGGACCACCATGAGGGCGCGGAGGCGGTTTGCGGGGCCGATTTCCAGGGAGCGCCGGCATTGATCCAGTCGCGGATCGCGGCCACCTCCGAGGGTGTGAGAGCGTTCTTGCCCAGGGGCATCTGGAGATCGCCTTCGCGGCGCACGGCCTTGTAGAGCAGGCTCGCCTCGGCGTTGCCGGGCACGATGGCGGGTCCGCGCTTCCCGCCCTTCAAGATGCGGTCCCGCTCGCGCAGATCCAGATCGGACATGTGGGTGTCGCCGTGGCAAGTGACACACTTGGCGTCCAGCACGGCTTTGGCGGCGTTCTCGACGGAATTGGACTGTCCGAATAGCAGTGCCAGGACGCTGCCCAGCAGCAGAATCGGCCCCCATCGGACAACCACGTACCACATGACACCCCTCCTGGTACGCGAACCCGGACGTAACAGATTATGCTGGAGCGGCGGGGCAAAGTCAAAGCGGGCCGTGGGGGCGGAGGGGGGCGAGGCGGGCGAGGCGCGGTCCCCCCGGATGGCGCGCTGCGAAACCAACAAAACGAATCTGGCGCGCTTAACACCGGTCTCGCGAGGTGATCAGCCACGCTGGCTACGTAGCGCAACCGGGATGGCGCGAAAGCGATTGGCGGGCGGCTGAGACGCCCTAAAACGGGCGCGATCGTCCATGGCTGGTCACTGTCCGGTGGCGTCGCCCTCGCCACGAAGCCGGTCCCCAAGGCCGAAAAAGACCGCCAGGCCCTCATCGATGGCAGCGATCTCCTCCCGCGCAAGCTCGCCGAATACGCGCCGGCCCCGCCGCTTGTCGATGGATCGCAGATGGATCAGCGCGAAGGACTTCTTGGAGTTGGAGAGGCGCTCTGGCGGAGTCCCGGTTATCGGCACGACGCACACGAGCGGAAACCGCTGGTCGCTGATGACGTCCGGATCACTTACCACAATGCAGGGCCTCACTCCATGCTGTTCGTGACCGGCCGCGGGTTCGATCAAATCACTCCAGCAGAAGCGCGCCGCTTCACCGGATCTGGCGTGTGTTGCACATCTGGTTGAACCAGTAATCGTCCGTCCAGTAATCCTCTTTGACCCGGCAGATGATCCTGTCCTCTACACCGCCGCAGATGGGAAAGCCGACGTTCTCTGCACACGAAACATCAGGCGCTTTGCTCCGCAAGAGGTGCAGGAAACAAAAGGTAACTGAAGGCGCGGCACATTGCTCCCGCCGGTCCCTCACCCCACCGGCAGCGGCGCCGTCCGGCCCAATCCCATGAGCGTGTCGTTGGGATAGAAGTGGTCCACGTTTTCCGGGGTGATCAGCAGGTGGCGGATGAAGATCGCCGGAGGCGTCGGCTTGCGCGCCAGGATGTCCAGCGCCAGGCGTATGATGCCGGTCCCGTACTTTTCGGGGAAGTACGCCACGGAGCCGATCAGCCTCGTGCGGGGCTCGCGCAGTTCGGCCCGTCCGTCCGGCTCCGCGTTGTGGCCCACCACCACGCAGTCGTTGTCGCGGCCCGCCTCCTGATACGCGCGCAGGGCTCCCAGGGCGCTCGAGTCGGTGGCGGCGCCCACCAGCACGCGCTTCGCTTTGGAGGTCCGCATGTGCTTGCGGATGCATTCCAGGGTGGTGCGAAACTGGCCGTCTCCATCCACGTGGATCATGCGGCATTCTTCCATCTGGCGCAACGTCTCGTTGATGCCCGCGAGCATCCCGCGGATGCGCGCCTGCGGCACCGAGCCGGAGCGGGTGAGCTCGACCATGATGATCTCTTCCACCTCGCCTTCCCAATGCTTGTTGGCCCAGCGTCCCAGGTGCCGGCCGCCGATCAGGCCCGCCTCGTAGTTGTTCGCGCCGAAATACGTGGCGCCGGGATGCGGAATGTCGATCGCGATTAACGGAATGTTGGCTTCCAGGAACTTCCGCGTGATGGCCGGCGCCACGGCGTCATCGGCCTGAAACTCGATCGCCAGGTCCACCTCTTCGCGGATCAGTTGATCGGCGTTGCGCAGCGCCGTCTTGGCGTTGTAGCGATTGTCCACCACCACCAGTTCCACGTGCGCCGCCTCGGCGGCCTGCACCAGGCTGGCCGCCACTTCCCGCGGGAAGGACGAATCCTGGCCCTGCGAGGCATAACCGATCCGGAATTTGCGGTTGGGCCGGATATCGGAAACCGTGCGGTACTGGTTCTCTCCCACCTTCTCCAGAAAACCGCAGGAATGCAGCGTGTAGAGCAGGCGGAAACACATGCCCTTGTTGTACCCGGTGCGCGCCACCACATCGCGCAACCGCAGCACTTCGCCTTCCGACCGGAACGCGGAAAGAACCTCCGACGCGTGAACCAGGGACTTGATCAGATAGCGGCTGTGGTTCGGGCGGTTTACCATGACGGCACGGTCGTTTTGCTATTTGTAACATGAGCCCTCCGGCCGAGTCCAGGTAGGGCAGGCGCTTTCGCCTGCCAACCGAGCCGGGCCGCCCCCGCCACTCCATCCGGAAAGTGCTATCTTTGATGAACCTGCGTGATGGGTTTGATCCCGCCCACCGGCGGAAAGTTGAGGAACATACACATGCGATTAACGTTGACACTGATGACTATCTCCGGACTCGGCCTCGTGCCCCTGGCTGCACAAGAGAAGCCCGCGCCCGTGATCGAAATTCTCAAGGAAAGCATCAAGGAGGGCCGCGGCGCGCCCCACGAGAAGGTGGAGGCCGATTATGCCGCAGCCTTCCGTAAGGCGAATTTCCCGGGACGGTACGTAGCGCTGGCCACGATGTCCGGACCGAACGAAGTTTGGTTCATCGAGCCGATGCCCTCGTTCGCGTCCGCTGCGGAATACGACCAGGTCCAGCAGAAGGAGCCGCTGAAAAGTGCCGTGGCCATGATGGAATCGCGCGACGGCGAGCTGCGGGGGTCGTCGCGATCCCTATGGGCCGTCTATCGCCCGGACTTGAGCTACGGGGCGGAGAAGTTCAACCCGGCGAAGACGCGCTATGTGACCGTCGGGACCTTCCGGGTGAGGCTCGGCCACGAGGTCGATTTTTTGGCGGCTGCCAAGACCTACTTGGGCGGCTTTCAGAAGGCCGGCATCGATGAGTGCAACGTGGCATATCAGGTGGTCGCGGGAGCGCCGGCCGGAACCTATCTCTTCTTCAACATGATGGATTCGATGAAGACCATGGACGGAGCGCCGGCGCGCATGCAGGCCATTCAGCAAGCCATGGGACAGACGGCATATGCCCAGCTCATGAAGACCAGTGGAGATATCTTCGTCTCCATCGAGGACACGCTGCTCCAGGTGAAACCGGGGATGAGCTACCCGCCGCAGAGCATGATCGACGCGGACCCCGGGTTCTGGAAGCCCAAGCCCGCGGCCAAGCCGGCCGCTGCCGCGGCGCCGCCGGAAAAGAAAGCACAGTAGGACAGGCCTCCTGGCCTGTCCCGCCACTAGTGTTATTACTAGTGGTGTCCATGATTTTTCCGCAACTCTACAAAAGCGGGCTCCTGAAGGCCATCGAGTCCGTCGACTTGGAAACCGTGGGCCAAGCCATCCAGATCCTGGCCCGCGCGCGCGACGAGGGACGCCGCATTTTCGTCTGCGGGAACGGCGGCAGCGCCTCCACCGCATCCCACTTCGCCACCGACCTCGTCAAAGGCGCCAGCTACGGCCGCGCCGCGCGCTTCCGCATACTGGCGCTGACCGATTCGCTCCCCACCATCACCGCCTACTCCAACGATGTCGGCTACGATTGCATCTTCGTCGAACAGATGAAGAATTTCGCCGAGCCCGGCGACGTCCTGATGGCCATCAGCAGTTCGGGCAATTCGCCCAACGTTCTGCGCGCCGTGGAATACGGCAATTCGATCGGTTGCCGCACCATCGCGCTCACCGGCCGCGACGGCGGCCAGTTGGGCCCCCTCGCCCAGCTCAACATTCAGATCAGCCATCCCCACACCGGGCGCATCGAGGATCTCCACCTGATCGTGATGCACATGATCGGCTACTACTTCATGGAAGAGGAGCGCCCGCATCAAGAGTCTTGAAGGCCTTTCCGCGGGGGGAGCGGCGCGTCCCAAAGCATGGTCGCTGGCGCTCTCGACGCTGCTCGCGGGCGTCCTTCTGTACCTCTCGGTGCGCGGTGTGGAGTGGCGCCGCGTCTGGCAGACCATCGCGGCAGCCCAGGGGCGCTACCTCGCCGCGGCGGCCGGGTTCACCGTTTTCTCTTTTTTCATACGAGCGCTGCGCTGGCGCATCCTGCTGAATGCCGGGGCCCGCTTCAGCGTGGCGACGGTCTTCTGGGCCAATTCGGCCGGCTACCTCGGTAACAACTTTCTGCCGGCGCGGGCGGGGGAGTTGATCCGGACCTTTTTCATCAGCAGCCGCTCGTTCCTCAGCAAGACGTACGTCCTGACCACGGCGCTGGGCGAGCGCCTGATGGACGTGATTGCGCTGGTGCTTTGGAGCTCGCTCGTCCTCATGGGTCTGGATCCCAAGCCGCGTTGGATGGAACCCCTTTCCCGAACCATGGCCATCGTGGCCGGCGCCGGCGCGGTTTCGATTATGGTGCTGCCCCACACCGGAGGCCTGGTCGAAAGCGTGCTGCGGCGTGTGCCCCTGCCGGCCCGCCTGCGCACCGGACTGCTGCATCTCGCCCAACAGGTCCTGCAGGGTCTTCGCGCCTTTCACGACTGGCGCCGTCTCGCGGGATTCGTGGCATTGACGGTGGTGATCTGGGTCTCGGACAGTTTCGGCGCAATCGTCGCGGCGCGTGCCTTGGGAATCGACCTGCCATTTCGTGTGGCCGTCCTGCTCCTGACCGGCCTGGGATTGAGCAGCGCGCTGCCTTCCACGCCCGGATATGTCGGCATCTACCAGTTTGTCGCCGTGACCGTGCTGACACCGTTCGGAGTCACCCGCGACGCGGCGTTGGCATACATCCTGGTCGTGCAGGCGATCGGTTACGTGGTGGTTCTGGCGTTCGGCCTGCCGGCGTTGTATAAGCTACAGGCGGCGAAGCGGCCAAGCGGCGTAAACCGATGAGGAATTCGCACAGCAGGCGCTCAATGACACCGTGGACAACCATATTCTGAGGCTGCGCTCCAAGCTGGAACGCGAGCCGGGAGACCGCGTCGCCTCTTGACGGTGCATGGAGTAGACTACAAATGGAGCGTCAGAGACGCCCGATAATTTCGTGAATATCATTTTGCACGCGAGTGATAACCGTCTTGACCTTACCGCCTACGATCGAGACCAGAGGAAGGACCCCTATGTACCGGCGTGATTTTCTCAAACAGACGGGACTGGCCCTCGGCGCTTCGGCCGCCGGGTCCGAAGCCCTGGCCCAATCGGGCGGGCGCGTTTCGATCGTCATCGACCCCGCGGATCGGGTGGCCGCAGCGCCGCCGGTCCGCTGGGCGGCGCAGGAGCTCCAGCGCGCGCTCACCGAACACGGCATCGCGGGCGGCCAGTTCGCATCCATCGACCTGACCGCCGCCAAGGACTTTTGCATCGTCGCCTCGGGACGCCGGGCGGGTATCTCCGTGCCCGGCGCGCCCGAGTCCCTCGCCTTCGTCCCCACCACCGTCTCCGGCAGGCCGGCAGTGTTGGTGGCCGGCAGCGACGCCCGCGGCGTGGTCTACGGCCTGCTCGAAATCGCCGACCGCGTGCGGCACGGCGACCTCATCGGCGCGCTCACCTCGCTGAAGCCCACCACCGAACAGCCCGCCAACACCGTGCGCAGTATCTCGCGGATGTTCGTCAGCGACGTGGAAGACAAGCCCTGGTACAACGACCGCCAGATGTGGCCCCAGTACCTCACCATGCTCGCGACCCAGCGCTTCAACCGCTTCAGCCTGGCGCTGGGAATCGGCTATGACTTCCTGCGCCAGGTCACCGACGCCTATTTTCTGTTCGCCTACCCGTTCTTCCTATCGGTGCCGGGCTATGACGTGCGCGCCGCCAACCTGCCCGATGCCGAGCGCGACCGCAATCTCGAAATGCTGAAGTTCATCGGCGAACAGACCGCCGCGCGCGGGATGGAATTTCAGTTGGGCATCTGGATGCACGGCTACCAGTGGATCGCGAGCCCGCACCCCAACTACACCATCGAAGGACTCACCCCCGATACCCACGCGAATTACTGTCGCGACGCGTTGACCGCGCTGCTCAAGGCCTGTCCCGCCATCAGCGGCGTGACCTTTCGCATTCACGGCGAAAGCGGCGTCGCCGAGGGCAGTTATCCGTTCTGGAAGACGGTATTCGATGGCGTGGTGCGCGCGGGGCGGAAGATCGAGATCGACATGCACGCCAAAGGCATCGACCAGGGCATGATCGACGTGGGGCTGGCCACCGGCATGCCCGTCAAAGTGTCGCCCAAATTCTGGGCCGAGCACATGGGCATGCCCTACCACCAGGCGGACATTCGCGACCAGGAAGTGCCGCACGGCCGCACGGCCACGGGCCTGATGGCGCTGAGCTCGGGCTCGCGCAGCTTCACGCGTTACGGTTACGCCGACCTGCTGCGCGAAGACCGACGCTACGGAGTGCTGCACCGCATCTGGCCAGGGACCCAGCGGCTGCTTCTCTGGGGCGACCCGGTCACCGCGGCCGCTTATTCGCGCGCCTTCAGCTTCTGCGGCTCGAGCGGCGTCGAGATCTTCGATCCGCTTTCCTTCAAGGGCCGCCGCGGATCGGGCATCGGCGGCAATCGAACCGGGTATGCGGATGCCTCGCTGCGGCCGCGCTGGGATTGGGAAAAGTATCTCTACTCGTACCGCGTCTGGGGCCGCCTGCTGTACAACCCGCAGGCCGACCCGGACACCTGGCGGCGCGCCCTGCGACAACCCGCCGCCGAAGCCGCGCTCGCCAGCGCCAGCCGCATTCTGCCCATCATCACCACCGCGCACGGTCCCTCGGCCGCGAATAACACTTACTGGCCCGAGGTCTACACCAACCAGCCCATCGTGGACCCGCGCAAGAAGAATCCTTACACCGACACGCCGTCGCCCAAGACGTTCGGCAACGTCAGCCCCTTCGATCCGCAACTGTTTTCGCGCGTCAACGATTTCGCCGCCGAGCTCATCAAGGGCGATCGCAGCGGCAAGTATTCCCCCGTCGAAGTGGCGCAATGGCTCGAAGACCTGGCCGATACCGCGACCCGCCAGTCGATCCAGACGAACACCCCCGAATTCCGCAGGCTCGCCATCGACGTGAGCGTGGAGGCGGGAATCGGCCGCTTCTTCGGCGCCAAACTGCGCAGCGCGGTGCTGTACGGAATCCACGAGCAGACCGGCGATCGCGCCGCGCTGGAAGAGGCCCTCAAACAATACCGCCGCGCCCGCGACATCTGGGCGCAGATCGCCGACCGCACCAAGAGCGTCTACGTTCCGGACATTACGGTGGGCGAACTGGCGTGGCTTCGCGGCCATTGGCTGGATCGCCTGCCGGCCATCGACGACGACATCGCCGACATGCAGAAACGCCTGGAATCGGCCAAGCCGGACGCGAATCCCGCGGTCCAAGCAGCGATTGCCGAAGCCTTGGGCCGGCCGCGGCGCACACCCGCGACCTGCCGCCACACGCCGCCCGCTCAGTTCCACCCCAGCCAACCGCTGGCGCTCGAGATCTCGGTGGACCGCAAGCTGGCGTCCGCCCGCCTGTACTATCGCCACGTGAATCAGGGCGAGCGTTACCAGGTGGCGGAGATGCAGGCGGCCGACAATCGCTACCGCGCCGCCATCCCGGCGGCCTACACCGACTCGCCCTTCCCGTTGGTCTATTACTTCGAGCTCAAGGACGCGCCGGACAAGGCTTGGCTGTATCCCGGCTTCGTCGCCGGCCTGACGAATCAGCCGTATTTCGTGGTGCGCCGGGCCTGAATCGGTGGGACAGGCCTCCTGGCCACTGCGGTGGATGCCGCCTGGCAGTAGGCGGCTGCCGCTTTCGGCCTCCTGGCCTGGCCTCCTGGCCTGGCCTCCTGATGGTAGATTGGTCTGGCACTCCCGATGGACCGGGTCCTCATCATCACGTATCTGTTCCCCCCGACCGGCGGTGTCGGCGTCTCGCGGTTCGTCAGTTACACGCGCTTTCTGCCGCGGCACAACTGCGAGCCCTTCGTACTGACCGTTCGCAATCCGGCCACTCCGGCGTACGACCTCGACCTGGCTAAGCAGGTCCCTCCCGAAACCAAGGTCTACCGCGTATTCAGCCCCGGCGTTCCGTACGCCCTGCGCGACCGTTTCTGGAAGAAGATCGTCGCCGGGCAGCCGGACGGGGCGGGGAAGAGCGCCGCCTCCGGCGTCCCGCTGTGGAAGTCCCTCACCAAACGCGCCATCCAACGCATCTTCTGTCCGGACGTGCAGGTGGTTTGGGTTCCCTTCGCCATTCGCGCGGCGCGCCGCATCATCGCCCGCCACCAGATCACCAGCGTCATTCTCAATCTGCCGCCCTACTCGTGCCTGAGTATCGGGGTGGCCGTCAAACGCCATTTCCCGAGCGTCAAGCTCATCCTGGACTTCCGCGACGAGTGGATCGAAAACTACCTCGCGCAATTCGACAGCGCGGCCACCGACTACAAGCTGCGCCTCGCGCACAAGCTGGAGCGCCGCGCCGTGGAGCGCGCCGACTTCGTCACCGCGGTCACGCGCTCGCAGTTGGCGCAGATCCGCAACCGCTACCCGGAACAGCCCGGCCACAAGTTTCTCTACGCGCCGAACGGCTTCGATCCCGGCCTGTACGACAACTTCCACCCGCACCCCGCGCCCGGCGGCAAGATGGTCGTCACTTACTTCGGCACGGTGTACGCGAACCCGACCTACCGCCCGATCGTCAACTACCTGGACGCCATCGACGACCTGCCGGAGCGCATTCGCTCGCGCATCGAGACCCGCATCATCGGCCGCGTGGCGCTTGAGGCCGCTGCGTTTTTCGATGCGCGCCGCCACACCATCCGGCAACTCGGCTTCATGAGCAAGCAGGCCGCCATGCCCTACCTGGAAGAGACCAGCTACAACCTGATCGTCACCGGGAATCCCACCACCCACGGCGGCAAGCTGTTCGACTATCTGGGCGCGGGCAAGCCCATCCTGGCCCTCGGTCCGGTGGAGGGCGAGCTGGCGCAGGTGATCCGCGAAACGCGCATGGGCTGGTGCGTGAATCCGGACGACCTTCCCGCCATCCGCGAGCTTCTGCTTTCGGCCTTCGACCGCGTGGAGAAGGGCGACGCGGAGTGGAACCCCGATTGGGAGGCCATCCGCCAGTACGAATGGCCGAACCTGGTGGCGCGCCTGGTGGCCCAGTGGGACAGGCCTCCTGGCCTGTCCAGCTAGCTTTGCCTCGCTATCATCCCGACCAGCCCGTCCCACGCTGGCCGCAAGCGCCCCGGCAGCACCCGCCCGACATTGCGGAAGCGTTGCGCGTCGGTGGCATCCAGGGCGCCCGTTCCCCGCAGCAGGGCAAACCACACCAGCGCTCCGGCAAGTATCGACGCGGCCACCCCGGCGTAAGTCGGAATCGCCCAGCCGGCGATGGTGGCCGCGGCCGCCATGCCGAGTCCGGCGATCGCGATCTTACCGAAGGCCGCGAGCCGCAAATCCGGACGGAACAAGCGGTACACCCACCACCACACGCCCACGGCGCCGGCGGTCTGCGCGGTCCCATTCGCGATCGCCGCGCCGAGGGCGCCGTAGTGCGGCGTGAGCAGGATGTCGAGCGCCACGTCAATCGCGCCGCAGACGCAGCCCCAAACCACGAGGAATCCCTGGTTCCGCGTGGTTTGCAGCAGCAGCGTCGGGGATGCGGCCAGCGCCTTGGGGATCGCCAGCAGCGTCACCGCGGTGAGTACCGGAATCATCGGGCGGAAGCGTTCGCCATAAAGCAGCAGGATGGCCGGCCCGCTCACGCACGCCGTGCCCGCCAGCAGCGGCAGGGCAATGAGGAAGGCGTAGCGCGCGCCGTCGACGGCCAGCACCCGGAGCTTCTCTTCGCCGCGGCCGTACTGCGCCATCATGGTGATCCCCACGGCGTTGCCGAAGGCGTTGGGAATCTGGAGCACGCGCTCCGTCAGGTTGAAGGCCGTGGAGAAGAAAGTGAGCTGTCGCAGATCCGCGTTCAGCCATTTAAGGAACACCATGTCGGAGCGGTCCCAGACCACCACGTTGAGCAGCATCAGGGCCAGCCCCTGCCCCGAGTACACGAACATCTGCCGGCGCAGATCGGCGGGGATGGCGGCGGGCGTCACGCCGCCGAGCCACCGCTCGACCGAGCGCAGCTTCAACACGGTCTCGAGCGCCGGCCCCGCCACCGTGGCGGCCGCCACACCGGGCAGGTCCCACCCGGCCCACAGCGCGAATAGCGTGAGGCCCACCGTGAAAAGGCCCCCCAGAAGCGACGCGCCGGTATTGCGCCGCATGGATTCCGCCGCGTTGTTGGCCTGCGACGGGACGAATCCGATCGTGCGCGGCGCCATGTTCATGACCAGCAGCACGGAGATCAGGCGCTGGCCGGGGTCGCCGAACGCCAACACCAGCAGCAAGGCGGCGGCGCTCACCGCGGCCGCGATCCACAATTGCAGGCGCAGCGTGGCCTGGTAGATGGAGCGGGCCACGCCGCTCTCGCCGCGATTCAGGTACTCCGCCATGTACTTGCGCGCGGTGAGCGGCAGGCCGAGCGCGCCCACGGTGGCGGTGATGTTCGTCAGCCACACCATGTAGCTGAAATAGCCCAGACGCTCGGGTCCGATCGCGCGCGCCACGACGATGGGGGCGATGAGCGCTCCGAGCAGGCTGAAGAGCAGCTCGATCCCGTACCAGAAGGAGTTGCGCGCGATGGTCTGGGTGTTGTCCGCCGGCATGGCCCCTCATCACCTTAACAGGCTCCGGAACAGACTCTCATACTGACGCTGCATCGTCTCGACCCCGAAGTTCCGGTGCGCGTGATCGAATGCCGCGCGGCCGGCCGCGGCGAGGTCGGACAGGGCGGCCTTCCGCATCGCCTCCGCGAGGCTAGCCGGATTCGCCGCCTCGGCAAACCACGCGGCGGGTGCGACCTCGGCCACGCCGCCGACTCGCGTGGAGACGATCGGCAGCCCCGCGGCCATGGCTTCCAGAATCACCAGGGGCAGGCCTTCGCTGATCGAGGAGAGCACGAAGACATCCAGTTGGCGGAGAGCTTCCGCCGGGTCGGCTGTTCGTCCGTGATAGTGGATGCGGTCGCATAATCCTGAAACGGCGATACGGTGCTCGAGGTCCGCTTCCAAAGCTCCGTAACCCCAGATATGCAACTCCGCTTCTGGCAGGTCCGGGGCCACGATGCCGAAGGCTTCCACCTGGTCGCCGTGGGCCTTGGCCTTTACCAGGCGCCCGATCGTGCCGAAACGGATCTTTGGCCTCACGCTGCCTGGCGCGGCTGATTGGCGGAATCGTTCGAGCTGAATTCCATTCGGGATCACGTGGCTCTTCGCTTCCGGTGCGCTGCCGATTTCGGCGAAGTGCCGCCGGCCGTATTCGGAGACGAAGACCACGGCCTGGGTCAGCGGCAGCACCGCCCTGAAGTAGACTTCCTGCCGCGGGGCGGAATGCAGCGCCAGTCCGTGGCGTGTGTTGACGACCACCGCACGTGCTAGCCTCCCGGCGAGCGCGCCGTAATGGTGGATCGACGAATTATGGGTATGGACGATCCCGGCGCGATCGGCGCGGAGTTGCCGGACCAGGCGCACGATCGCGCCGGCGCTGAATCCTTTGCGCTTATGGAAGGAGACCACGGGGATGCCGGCCGCGATCGCCTGGCCCGCCAGGGCGCCCGGTTCAAAGATGGTGTAGATGGCCGGGAAATGGCCGGCCTTGCGGTGGGCGATCGCCAGGTTGACGGCCGTCACCTCGAGTCCGCCGACATCCAGTGACTCGACGATTTGCACGATGCGAAGCGGGGTCACAGGCTGCGGAGACGCACCAGCGCGTAGATGAGTACCAGGGACGCCACCTGCACCACGAGCGTCACGGGAACCCAACGCCGCGTCGGCACCAAGAGCTGCGGATAGGCTTCGCGGCGCATCTGAATCAACACCGCGCCCAGCGCCAGGAGAATGTACAGCGTCACCGTGTAGGTACGCGACAGGAACCAGGCCGTGGCGAGAAAGCCGTAGAGGGCCGCGCGCACGGTGGTGACATAGCGCCCGAACTCCGCGTCGGCCGCCGTCTTGCGCGGAATCCCGGCGAGGCTCTCCAGGCCCCATACGGTGATCAGGATGAGAGCCAGCCAGAAGAAATACCCGAACATACCCAGCTCGGCAAAGCAGAGAACGAACGAATTGTGCGCGGTGAGATCGTTGTACTCGGTGAATTGTTCGTAGCCGGCTCCGAAGATGGGAAACCTCTTGAGCTGCGCAATGCCGGCGCCCCAGGCGACAATGCGTCCCGCGGCGGAGCCTTCCTGCATGGAGATCGCGCGCCCGCCGCCGAAATTCATCGCCAGCATGAAGACCAACAGCAGACCCACCAGCAATGCCGACGGCGCCTTGCCGATGCGGCGGGACACCGCCGCGAACATGATGACCGCCACGCCGAATATAGCGCCGCGCGAGAATGTCAGGTAGGTCGCGTACATCAGGACCGATGCGGGCGCCGACAGCATAATGAAATTGCCCGCGGCGTTGTCTTTCTTCCAGAACAGGCCCAGAAAAGTCAGTCCGACCAGGAGGAATTGCGCGAAGTCATTGGGGTCGTGGAGGAATCCGACCCCGCAAATCCGCTTGTCTAATACCACACCATCGCGGATTCGCATGTTCAAGAGTTTCTCGCCCATGTAACCGGTGCGATAGGCCAGAATCCCCTGGATTGCCATAATCAAGGCGCAGACGATCACCACGGTGCCCAAAATATGGATGCGCGCCAGCGTGAAGGCGTTGAGATACACCAGGAAATAGATGCATATCAACAGACCGCAGGTAATAAAGGCGTTTAGGGCGCTGCGCAGCCAGAATTTGCTCAGGACGGACATGACCACGGCAAACCAGAAGCCCACGATCAACAGCGACTGCGGCGCCGGCAGCGAGGCGTGCCGCATGTTCATGGCAATTGCCGAAGCCAGCACGGCAGGCAGGATAATGATCTGTTGGAGGTGATAGGGCGCCATGGACGGCGCCACCTCGGCGGGCGAGAAATATGCCAGCACGATGCTCATTAAGGTGAGGATGAGGGACATAATTGCCACTCGTGTGGCACGCACGCAGTATAGGGGAAGGGTGGTGGAAGGGCAAGCGGTGGGGGCCGTAAAGGCCGTAAGGTCAGAGTTGGATGACGCTCAGGCCCGGGATCGTGCGGAAGTGACGCAGATTCTTGGTACCGATGGCGTAGCCGAAGTGAAGCGCGGTCGTTCCGATGAGGAGATCTGCGAACGGAATGATGCGACCGGCCTGTTTCGCCTCAGCGTCAATCCTGGCTGCAATCAGAGCCATGGCCCTGGTAAACGGCTCCACCGGTATCGCAGCGAAAACGGTGTCCAGGTAGTCCCGCCGTTTCCGGGCCTGCTCCGCCGTTTGGGCGCGATGCACGCCGTGCTCCAGTTCGATGACTGTGATGCTGTGATGGAAGAGAGCAGGATTTCCGTTTCTTCGTACGTGTTTTCGAGTCCTGCCAGTAGCTCACTCACCGGATGGGCACTACGCTCGGCGGCGATCAGCACTCCGGAGTCGAGGACTAATCCCATGCCGGTGGATTCAACGACTCGCCGTGGGCGTCAATGGCAGCCTGCACGTCCTTAGCAAAGTCGGGATCGGGCAGCGGCGCGTAGCCAAGCTTCTCCTCATACTCTTTCGCCAGAGCAATGCATTCACTGATTTTCCGGCCCGGCACTTGCGGGGTTTTGATGACAGCCACCGGCCGATTGTCTTGCTCCACGATCACCTCAACGCCCAGTTGGACCTTAGTCAACAGGGCATGAAGATCCCGGGCAAGTTCGGCTTCTGTAATGCGGACTGTCGACATATCTTCGATTGTAGCGTTCCTTGCAGATATCGGGATGGCTGCGAATCGCGCCCGTCCGCAGGCCGCTCTGTTACACTAGCACCGTTATGAACAGCCCGCGCATTCCCTGCAAGGGAGCGCGGCTCGAATGATCCGTGTGCCGCGGCCGCGGGTGGTGTCGGTACGGCGCCGCCAGGCGGGCCAGGTCGCCATCGGCGATGTCGCGGAGGCGCGGCTCGAGCCCGGGATCATCGCTCTTCTCGAAAGCCCTTTGGGCGCGGGGTATCAAGCACGCTACAACGTGCCCGTGGGTCTCGCGACCACCGCCGCGATGGCCGTGCTGGCGCCCGTCTCGCAGGGCGTCGATTGGACGGGGACCGGCCTCGACATCCAATGGTCCGGCACGCCGGAGTTGCAGGATATCGTACTGGCCGAGGCCCGCCTGGAAAAGATATCGGAACGCCTCGCGCGATTCTCCACTTCCGCGCGCACTGCGTCGGGTGCGGAGCTCTATCGCGGAACCCTGCGCATGGCTGCCATCCGCGACGGGATTCCCGTGGAGTTCGGGTCGCGCGAGGAGTACGACGCGGTCCGAGCCAGCCTGGCGGCGACGCCCCAGGACCACGGGCCGTTGCTGCGCCTGGCGAGCGTGCCCCCGTCGATCCCGCTGGGCAAGACGGCGGCGATTGAGGTGGAACTTCCGCATGGCGGTACGGTGACCGTGGATCCACCGTTCGGCGCCGGATTGAGCTTCGAAGGCCCGCGCGTACAGGAAGTGCCGGCGGGTGCACGCGCCCGCTTCCTCATTCGCGCCGACCGGCCGCACGAGGTCAACCTCGGCAAGCCGTGGGCACTCACGATCTCGGCGTCGGGTGAAAGCGTGCGCGTCGCGATCGCGGTTCCCGATCCCAACCCCGGCCGCACCTTCTACCTGCTCACCGAAGATTGCGAGACGTTCGATGGCGGTCTCGCCACCGGCAATTACGCGGGCGCCGAGGGTTTCGGCAATCACAACAACTTCATGGACCCGGAGGATTACCGCGTCCAGATGATCCTCAAGCCGAACCGCATGAACCGGATTGCCGAGCGGCACGGCGCCCGGTGGACCCACTTCTACGCGGCCACGCAACGGTTCGCCGCGGAGTGGGCGGCCCGGCATTCCACGACCGGCCAGTGGGACCGCATCCTGGCGGAGATGGACGAAGCCGTGCGCGCCGGTTCCAAACTGCACGACTATTGCCCGCACATCCACTTCGATTACGAACCGGACTCGGCGCTGCCGCCGCAACCTCGCCTGGTTTACGACGCCGCGACCGACGGCATTCTGCCGAACGATTACTATCATCCCGAGACGAACCCCACCCACCGCTATCACGATTGGGACGGCTCGGCGCGCGGGATTTCGTATATCAAAGGGCTCGGCGATTGGCGCGATCTCGATACCAAGGCGGGCTCGCTGCGCAAGACGGTGCAACACCTGGCACGCTTGCAGGCCAACCGCCGCGCGCCGCTGGTGGCCCGCACGGGCAGCTACGATTTCGGTAAGACGCCCGAGGACCAGGCCGTCAGCACCCAAGCCTACGTGGCCAACGGGCTGCGCGGCAATTCCGATTGGTACCGGCCGGGTTCACCGCCCGCGCCCGGCGGGCAGATGTTCTGGTGCGCGGAGCACGACCGGCGACAGGCGATCGTGGACCTTCGCGAGGCGCGCCTGGTCGAGTTCGGCATCGCCATGGACAGCGGGTTCGGGTCGGCGGAGGAAATGAACCGGTGGTTCGCCGCGGAGCGGGAGGCCAGCCGCGGTCCGGGGATGCACGCGATTCTGTTCACCACGCACGCCATGTTCATGGCGGGTGCGCCCGACCCTTTCCGCAGCCTCGAAGGCGGAACGTTCGACGTGCTCGACCAGCACCTCGGATGGGTGCGGGAGAATCATCCGGATGTGGAGTTTGCCACCGCCTCGGAAGCGGTGCTCGAATACCTCGACTACTACACGCCGGTGCTGGAGGCCTCGACGCTGCCGCTGCTGTGCGGTGGAGATCCGCTGGCGGGGCGGTATGAATTCGCGGTGCGGCTGCTGGGGCGGGGAATTCGCGTGGATGAAGTGCACCCCGCGACGCTGCGGATTGCCGCGCCTTCCTGTTTCTCGCCGGAGGAACTGTCGGAACTACGATGTCGGCAAGGCGGGCAGGCGATCGCGGAGGCGACGGGGTTCGATGCGCGGCGCGAGCCTGCGATCACCGTAGAACTGAAGAGCCGCGCTCCGCTGGTGCTGGAGGTGGTGCTGCGCCCGGAGGCAATCGCGGGTGCGCTGGCGTGGTTTGAGACCGTGTACCACGATCCGCCGGAGGCGCCCGGCGCCGACCTGCTGCGTTTGCGGCCACCCGTCATCGAGGGCCATCGCATCCGCTTCTCGAGCGACCTGGTGCGTCTCTTGATGAATCCCATAGCCGGCGGCAGCGAGCCGCTGGGGCGGCGCGTTCATCCGTTGGGCGGGTTTGCGGTGGGCGCCGTGCTGACCGCGGCGCTGCGTCACGGCGGGGAGCCGATGCGGATGAAGCTGCGCCTGCCGCATTGGGTGGAGGCGGATTCCGACCTGGTGGCGGAGATTCAAGGCGCCACCGTGCGGGTGCGCAATGACAGCGGCGTGCTGGTGGCGAAGGCCGAGGTGGAGGTGCGGCACACCGAAGGCGCGCCCGTGCAGCCGGAGAGGCAGGCGAAAGCGCCTGCCCCACACACCGGGCCGCGCGCCGACCTGTTTGTGGCGGTCCGTGAGTGGGAACGCGATTTCGCGGGCGCGCTTGCGGCCTATCGCGCACAGCGTGCGTGGCAGGTGATGCTGGCCTTTCGCAAGGCCTACGACCTGCTGGCGCGCGGCGGCTGGAAAAAGCGCGCGGCTTTCCTGCGGTGGATGCCGGGATTGCTGCTGGGCCGGCCATCGGGGCTGGGGGAATACGATCTCCAGTTCCCGGAACCGAAGGCTTATCTGGAGAAGTCGCGGGACGGCGCCGAGCCGGGGGCATGAGTGGGGCGCCGGCAAGTACGGATCGCCGGTGTACCATTGGCTATGGACCGGCAGGCCTTTTACCGGCAGTTGGATGAGATCCTCGAACTGGATTCCGGCACGATTACCGGCACGACGATGCTCAAAGGACAGGAGGGCTGGAATTCGATGGCGGTGATCAGCTTGATCGCCATGGTCGACGATCACTACGCCCTCGCGCTGCCGCCCAAGAGCATCGCCGAGTGCGCCACCGCGGAGGATCTCGCCAAACTGATGGAGCAGCACCAGGCCGAAGCCGCCGCGAGATGACGAATCCGCTCCAACTGTCGGGGCGCACGATTCTCGTGACCGGCGCTTCTTCGGGGATCGGGCGCGCCACCGCGATGCTGTTGAGCGAGCTCGGCGCGCGCGTGGTGCTGAGCGGGCGCAGCGTAGAGCGGCTCGAAGAAACGGCGTCTGCCATGCAGCCTTGCGGCCACCTGGTGAGGCCATTCGAATTGGGGAATCCGGAAGGAATCGCGGAATGGCTTTCCGGGATCGTTGCCGAGACGGGACCGCTGAACGGGCTGGCACACTGCGCCGGAATCACGTCGCTGATGCCGTTGCGCGTGTTGAGCTTGAAACATGCCGCGGAGGTGATGCGCGTCAATTACGAGTCGGCCGTAGCGCTCACCACGTCGTTCTCGAAGAAGCCGGCGCACCAGCCGGGCGGCAGCATCGTGTTGGTCGCCTCGGTGGCGGGATTCGTCGGCTTGGCCGGTAGCGCGGCCTACAGCGCCAGCAAAGGCGCGCTGATCGCTTTTGCGAAATCGGCTGCGCTGGAGCTGGCCAAGGGCGGCATTCGCGTCAACTGCGTGGCTCCGGCTTATGTGCGCACGGATATGTACGATCGGAACCTGAAAGTGCTGACACCCGAGCAACTCGAGCAGCGCGTCTCGGCCATGCAGCCGCTCGGCCTGGGGACTCCGCTGGATGTGGCCCATGCGATCGCCTTCCTGCTGGCCGATACGGGCCGCTGGATCACCGGCAGCGTCCTCACGGTGGATGGCGGATACACGGCACAATAGGGGGAGAGAAACGCCATGCAGGCGGCCATACGGGCGGTCGACTATTATCTTCCGGAGCGCGTGCTGACCAATGACGAGTTGGCGGCCGATTTTCCGGCCTGGTCCGCCGGGAAGATCCTGGCAAAGACGGGGATTCGCGAACGGCACATCGCCGGTCCGGACGAGTGTTCTTCCGACCTGGCCGTCGAGGCCGCACAGAAGTTGTTTGCCGGCGGCGCGTGCCGCCCTCAGGACATCGATTACCTGCTGCTGTGTACGCAGACTCCGGACTACTTTCTGCCCACGACGGCGTGCCTGGTCCAAGACCGGCTCGGCATACCGACCACGGCAGGCGCGCTCGACTACGGCATGGGGTGCTCCGGATATGTGTACGGGTTGAGCCTGGCGCACGGGCTTATCTCGACCGGCCAGGCTTCGCGCCTGCTGTTGATCACGGCGGGGACGTACAGCAGATTCATCCACCCCCAGGACAAGAGCGTGCGCACGCTGTTTGGCGATGGAGCGGCAGCGACGCTTCTCGAAGCGGCTCCGGATGGCCGCGATCGTAAGCCGGCCTACGTCTTCGGCACCGACGGAAGAGGCGCCCGGAATCTGATCGTGCCCGCCGGCGGGATGCGGCGGCCGTGCTCGGCGGAGACCGCAGCCGAAGAATGCGACGCCGATGGAAACCGCCGCAGCGCGAACAACCTATACATGGATGGCGCGGAGATCTTCAGCTTTACGCTACAGGCCGTCCCGGAGTGCATTGGCCGGCTGCTCGCGCGGACGGGCAAGCAGGTGGCGGACATCGACCTGTTCGTCTTTCACCAGGCGAACCAGTACGTGCTCGACCACTTGAGGAAGAAGCTGCGGATTCCCGCGGAGAAGTTCTGCGTGTGGCTCGAGGGGTGCGGCAACACGAGCTCCTCGAGTATCCCCATCGTCTTGAAACATGCGCTTTGCGAAGGAAGATTGCTCCCCGGACAACTGGTCATGATGGTGGGGTTCGGCGTCGGTTACTCGTGGGGCGCGACGCTGGTGGAGTGGCCGTATTTGGGTGTGAGCGTTTAGTCGATGATCCGCACCGGCCACGGCGGCAGCGATGCCGCATGGCCCTCGGGATCGACCGCTTCCACCACCAGGCCGTGTTCGCCGCTTGCCAGGGCGGGAAGAAAAACCATGGTCCGCCAACCGCTCATCAACCAGTTCTGGCGGCCGAAATGGACAGCGACATCGGGGCGGGGGTAAAACTCGCGGACTGACCCGACCTGCGTGTCGCCGATCCGCAGCCTCACTTCCGCCATCGGGGCGCCGTGCCGCGCGGAGGCCACCCATCCCGTCACCATGACACGGTCGCGGCTGCGCGCTTCGATGTAGAACTTGCTGTCGTGGGTGTCCACGTACCCGATCACCGGCTGACCCTCGGGCAGCGCCGGCTGGATGGCATCGGCGGGCACCATCGGCATGCTGCTGTAGTAATCGTCGTGGAGTTTGGCGAGCTTCGCTTTCAGCTCCGCCACTTCCGCCGCGATCTCCCCGGGCGACTGGCGCGCGCGCACGCCGCGGCGGTATTCGGAAATTTCCGCCGCCATATCCTCGTGCGTATAGTTCATGATAGGGCCGTTGTAGAGCGGCTCATCCACAAAGGCCCGGAACATTTCGACACAGCCGTAGCAGGAGTGGCGCGGACAGGCGACGGCGTGCCGCGGAAGCTCGGGGAAGCCTTTGTCGAATACGTTCTGGGAGTTCTCGAAACAGGCGAGTTGGATGCCGCCGTCCCACAGGAGCTGATAGTTCATCGCGGGATAGAAGCACAGCCGTTTGTTGGCCGGCGGCCAGATCAGCTTGTAGTGCAGATCGAGCGGCGTGTTATAACGAACCAGAATTTCCAGCTCGCGATCGGTGCGGTAGTCGCGCGAAAGGTGTACGCCGCTGGGGAACATGGTGGAGACCTGGACGTATTGGCCGTCGGCGGAAAGGCGCGCGAAGGCCTCGTCGAAGAGGTCCATGTTCTCGGGCGAGAGGACGTAGTTCACCACCGCGATCTTGAAGCCGCCGTCGCGGATGCGGCGCATCTGTCCGATGAGGGTGTCGAGATCGGTCTGCGAGGGGTGAAACCCGATATCGAGAAAGATGCCGCTCTTATCGAGATCCTGGTAGTACGCAGGATCCCAGAAGCCGTTGGTCGAGATGCAGGTGCGAAACCGTTTCCTTTCGGAAAGCCCCTGGAGCAGCGCGCGGAAGTTCTGGCGGTCGAGGAACGGCTCGCCGCCGGTGATGTGCAGGTGGATCTTCGACGCCTGGAGCTGATCGAAGGCGCCGAGCCACTTCTCCACGGGGTAATAATCGAAGGCGTGTGGCTGCGGCTGGCCGGACTTGGTGCGCTTGTGGAACACCAGCACCGGACAATAGTCACAACTGTAGTTACACCACTGCGTCATGTACCAGTTCACGCGTAACTGGTCGTGGAGATGCTCGGGCAGCGGGGGTAACCGGTCGTTCCGATACACTGGGAGCTGCGGTAGTGCGGTCAAAGAATCTCCCTCAATCTCTTGAGTTTAACAGACGGGAGACGCGGAACGCGCTTGTGCGGCCGTTGACCGGTCCAATCGCAAATTGCAAAGTGTGGACACCAGGAATCCCTGCGCCAGGCGCTCACAGAAGTTGAAGATGCGACCGGCGCCGGGCGGCGCAAGTGGCATAAGTCGCGCCCCGTGAGACGCCTCCAGTACATAAAGCTCGCCGTGGAGCGGAACATTGAAAAAACCAAGTCAAGCAGCTTCACGAGCTTCACGGCCTCAACCGCCTCAACCGCCGGCCGCGGCATCCACCGCCTGGCGCATCTCCCCGGTCGACACGTAGCGCAGCTCATGCCCCCGCTTCCGGCATTCCCGCGGATGAACATTGCAAGCTTTGCGGGCATACGCTGAGATAGCAGCGAGCGCTGATGCAATGCGCCCCATGACCGTAAGGAGGCGTACGCGATCAACTGAGGGCGGGCTCGGAGTCCCGCAACCGGTCGAGCAGCCTGCGCAGCTCGGGTTGCGAGATCCAGCCGGTCTCGCCGCAGTCGATGGTTTTGGCGAGCCGCTCCAGCAAGGCGAGACCAGCGGAGCCGTTCCACGCAAGTGCACCTTTCCTGTGAAGCTCCTCGGAGAGCAGGGCGTCGACCTCGCGAGCGCCTGGGGACACGGCGTGCTGCTTCTGCCAATGCCCTGCCGGCAATACGGCCCCCACGCCGATCAGCAGCGCTATCATCGACGCGGCGCCGCGATTCAGTTGGCGCTCTCCAGCCACCCGATTGGCGAGCACCCAGTTCGCCGAGCCTCGCCATTGCGCGCATTTGACCAAGGCGAGCAACTGCACGAGCGGAATGCCAGTGAGCGGGTAGCGGGGCGGTTTTTCGAGCCGGTAATATCCCAAGCACTCTTTTTTCCACAGCCAGATGTCCTTGTAGGAATCGGGAGCGCTCCAAGACGATGGGTCCACCACCGTCAACAGCGACCCGAGCAGGTTCCTCTCCCTGGCTTGAGCCCATTCGCACCATTCTGCCTCCATCTCGGGCGTCCACAAAGGGTAGGCATCGGCGGGTTCGCCGGCCCAACGCGCGAACACATACTGGAGGCAGGCTCCCCGATTCAACAGCAGTCTGGTTGACGTAGCGAACTGACCGGCCCCGGCGGGGCGGCCGGAAAGTCCGTAAACGCCGGGGGCAAGACGCGTGAAGTCGTCGTCTGTTGCGAGGTACACACTCACGGAAGTCGGCGGAATCCTGCCGTTGGATTGCGTCCGGACGAAGCGCTGGACTTGATGAAGCCGGAGTGGGCCGTGTTCTTCCAGGACCTGCCGGACAACTTCTCGATCGGCGACCTCCTCGTGGGCTCTGCGCTCCTCCTGGTGGGCTCTGCGCTCCTCGCTCCACCGGTGGAACGTGACATCGTTGTCGGCGGAGCCGTCGGGCGCCGGCTCCCGATTGCACGCCGCGCCGATGCGGCACCAGCCCAGATCACCCGACCGCAGAAACAGGTGCGGAAACGATGCCATGGCGTTCTCGGCGTCGTTGACCGTGCATGCATCGTCGGTAAATTCCGACCGGTAGTCTATTACCAACCGCCGGGCGGGAACGATTTCATCGGAATGTGCGCTGGCAAGCATGCGGTGCAGGCGGACGGCCCGCGGCGCGCGAGTGCCGACAGGGGTCCCGACCGCGTAACCCGAATAGACCGTCCAAACCTCGCTGAGGCGAACTGCCATTTCGAGGCACTCTCCTTCGACATTCATGGCACGCGCGAGCGATTCGACCGGCGCGGGCAATCGGAACTCGTCCGCCTCTGTGCTGAGCTTTCGGACGAGCCGCTCGATTTCGTCCGCGGCGAATCTGGAGCGATACCACGCCTTGCCTGTGACACGCGCATTTGCAGACAGCCAGTTTTCCACGGAGCCGTATTGGCACTCGATGGCGAACAAGAGCTCTCCCGGCAAGCATGTGCGCTCCTTGGAAAAGCGCTCGACTTTGTAAACAACCCCGCTGCTGCCGGCCAGTGCCGACCAGATCCGTTCGTCGGCGGAGACCAGCGCTTCCCGGATGACACGAATGCAAGCGGGATGCCGCATGCGTCTCAGCGCCGCCTTGGCCGTCTGCCCGACCTGGGGCAGGCTCAGGCCGCATTGCCGGGCGACTTCGTCGGGGGTCGGACGATGTCCGTCAAAGCCATAGAGCAGCGCCGTCACTTCCCGCTCAGACTTGCTGGCTGAAGCGAACGCCGCGGCGATGAATTCCACACCATTACTTTAATCCATAGGCTTGTGGAGTACACAGTGCCGCGCTTAATTAGGCGCGCCCCGCACAAATAACTTGATCGTTAAGCAGCCTTGGGGGCACGCTGACGAACCCAGGATCGCGCTTCTCCGCTACCTCCGCGTTCTCGATCCCCACCCCGAAGTGGAGCCCGCCAATCCACGCCAATCCGCTTTCTCT